>JAIXPV010000151.1 GCA_027486105.1 Runella sp.
ATATTCATTCGGCTATCCTGATCAACGGGTACCTGAGAAATCAATTCATCAAGTGTGATCGAGTTGGTCATTTTTTGGTTCAGGAGGTTCAAAATAAGGGCCGCCATTTTTTCGTCACCCTCTTCCTTAAACTTATCAGCAAGGAGCTTGGAATAACTGTGAACCTTTTTAAGGTCTTTTTTGAGACCCCCCTCTATTATCTTAATGATTTCGCTGTACATAGGCTTCAGTTTTAGTATTTCTTGTTACAAAATAAGTATTTTTTGTAGCAAGAAACAAAATTTTCGTGATAAAAAATTTATTTTCGTTACACTTTTACACTCAACCGTCCTCTTTTCTACACTAGTGTAACAAAATTGAGGATCTTTAGCACAGGCAGCAGTGGAAACTGCCGTTTTTCAATTTGGCTCAATGAATGTACTGGTCAATATTGCGGCAAGTTTTTACACCAATTATTTTGAGGAACTAATGTTGGAGTAGATGGAGAAACAGTTAGCAATAAGCTTATTCACCCCTATAAATGTGACTCGTGGCGTTCTGCTGGTCAAGCGCAAACAGCGTTAAGGATAAATTATCTCCATCTTCTCCAATGCGGAGCTTTCTAGCTTTGAGCTCGGCAGTGCTTACGCCTCCTCAAAGTTTGGCTTAAAAGGTTGGATGCAGTTGTAGCAGACAGAAGTAGAACCCTTTGGCATACATACCGATATTGTTAATCTGTTTTTTTCGCACGAAGCTTCTTACAGAAGAATCAGCTGAGCAAGCAGTGGCGGTGTTACTGGGGTAGATTAACAAATATTGTGACTTCCTTCAAATTCTGGGCGCCCAACAAACCTACGTTTTTTGGACACTTCTACCGCTTGATAAAAAAGCATTGTTTTTGTGTTACAAAGTGTACAATTTCCCGTCCAATTATCAACGCTCAATAAACCCCCTTGCTTTTATGAATTTGGACAGCAAAATCCACTACATTCTGGAGTACAATCCTGTTATTGGTTGGTTTCACCACAACCGAGGCACTGCACCTTTGAATACCTTCAATAATTTTCAGATTTCTGAAAAAATGGGAGACCCCCTTTTTTCGGTGTTTGAGAAGTTGATGAAGGAAAAATATGAAATAAAAGACACGAGGGACTTCCCTAAACACAAAAACCCTTCTGAAACAGTTATTAAAAAAGAGTGGGATCATTTCTTAAAAGTCATTGAGGCCGTCGATAAACGAAGGGCCCCTTTTTCCGAAAAAGCCTAATCGAAACTTTTGATAGCAAAATGCGCACGTCGCCCAGGCTTACAGGTCCATATCGAGGCGGTTTTTGCTATCAAAAAATCCCCTTTTCTTCCCGATGGAGCGCGGAGCATAGGTTGGCCATCGAAGTCGCCCTCAAAAATTGATAGCAAAATCATCTTTTCATTAAAATTACCCTTATGATTTTCGGTTATGCTCGCGTGAGCACCAAAGACCAAAACTTAGACGCTCAAATTGATGCGCTTAAAGCGGCTGGCTGTGAACGCATTTTTCAAGAGAAAGAATCGGGCACTAAAGACAACCGCCCCGAACGCGAAAAGCTGCTGTCGCAACTACGCCCCGGCGACACGGTGATCATCTATAAGTTTGACCGTTTTGGCCGGTCCTTCAAAGACCTCATTGAAAAAGCCGAAACCCTACGAGAAATGGATGTAAGTTTTGTGAGTCTAAAGGATGGGATTGCTACCAATACCCCAGCGGGAAAGTTACAGTTCAATGTTTTTGCCGCAATGGCAGAATTTGAACGTGACATGATTCGAGAGAGGACTATGGCTGGGCTGGAATCAGCCCGTGCCCGTGGCAGGGTTGGAGGGGCCAAACCTAAGCTTACCCCAAAACAGCAAAAGGACGTTACTGATGCTTATAATAAAGGAGGCATATCGGTCAATCAGCTTGCAAGTTCATTTGGCGTAAGCCGAAACACAATCTACAACGTAGTTAATCAATCAAAACAGCCAAAATGAAAAAGAGTATTCTTGTCTTTGTTTTTTTGTTTTCATTTGCCCACCACGTTCAGTCGCAGCGTTTACCCTATCCGATTATTTTCGTGCATGGTTGGATTGGCAGTGATGAAACTTGGTACGGAATGGGCGATTTTCTGCAAAGCTACGGTGTGAGTATAAACCTTGACCAAGTAAAGGGACGCGGGGCCAACGGTAGTAGAATTGACTTTCATCTAAATGCGGATGGAATCAACGGAAAATCGGTTCTGAACAGAAATGGAGGCCCAGAGTACTATGGCGATGTGTATGACTATAATTCGTCAATCAATCCTGATAATGACGTTTTCTTTGTCAACTTCGACAACGACTTTATCCCGCCGCTATCCAACAAGAAAGAATACAGCAATCAGGCCGCAGTAGTGAAACAAGGGTTTGCGGTAGGGTTGGCGGTCAAAAAAGTACTCAACGCTACCAAGGCAAAGAAGGTGATATTGGTAGGGCACAGCATGGGCGGGTTGGCGATTCGTGAATACTTACAAAACTCCGAGAATTGGTTGATGGGTGATGGTGAAAGCCAAGTTGCCAAATTGGTCACGATTGGCACCCCCAACTTTGGCAGTAATTCGAGCTTTGGCAACTTCCTTACCATTGCCGGCAATCAGGAACGCTCAGAAGCCGTTCGTGATTTGAGACACCCGGATATTAATGCTTTTTCTGATCGTGGTGTGTATCTCTTTGGTGGTGACGAACGCAATATTATCAGGCTAGGTCTACAATACTACAATGACGATGTAGATTGTGATGGCTCATTAGGCCTGGTAAAAGGGCTGAATCAAAAAACGCTTCCTTCTACTATTCCCTATACCTGCGTGATTGGTACCGGTCAGATTATCCCCATTGTGGGTACTGCCTATGGTGATGGTGTGGTAGAAAGTGAAAGTGCGAATTTGTTTTCCCGTTTTTCGAGAAGAACATGGGACGAAGAGTATAATTTCAGTGTGTTTCAGGAAGAGCCCAACGTAAGGAAATACTATTCGATAATTGACAACCTGACGAATATTTGGCACGGCAAACTGACCAAACAGCGGTTGATGAATATGGCCGCTATTGATGAACCCTCACACGGCAGCGTAGCATACAGCATTGACCTAAACAAAGCATACACTGGCTTTTTGACCAAACGGCCTGACGGCACACTCAATGACAGTGACCTATTCAAGATTTTTGTAGACAAACCCGGAGTGCTCACCGTCAACCTGACGGCCGAAGCATCAGCCAATGCCCAAATCGTGCTCTATGAACAAAATTGGTTTGGCTCTGCTTTGGCAGCAGATAAAAGTCAAGTAAAATTGAATGTCACAAAGCAGGGTACTTACTATGTTGAAATCAAGGGGAATAACTGGAACGGTGACATTGTACGGAAGTACAGTTATTCAACGTCTTTTTGTTCGTTGGATTTGCCTTTCTTTTCCGTCAGCGGTCCAACTACATTTTGTCAGGGCAGTGAGGTTATTTTGAGTGCCGAATCCAATTACGAGGCGTACAAATGGTATAAGGATGCTCAACCTATACCGACCGATAGCCCACTAGCCAAAAATCAATTGACGGTCAACCAAACGGGAAAGTACAGCTTAGAAGCCCAAAAATGCGGGGTATGGCTCAAACCAGATAACGGATTAAATGTAACGGTGAAGCCATTACCAACGAAACCTACAATTACGAAGGAAGAAGTACCGGGCAAAACTATCCTTACGTCAAGCATTGCCGATGGCATTCAATGGCATAAAGACGGAGCGGCAATAGATGGCGCCACGTTGGCCCAATATGTTGCTCTGCAATCGGGCAACTATTCAGTAAGGAATACGGCCAACGGCTGTTCCAATCAGTCCGAAGTAATGAGCGTTACGGTTATTCCTATCTTGGGCGTTGACCCTCAAAAAAACCTTTCGTTGATAGTATCCCCCAATCCCAACAATGGCGTTTTTTCGTTAGAATTACCCGACGAATCGCGGGAATGGCAGATTGACATCATGGATGCTCACGGAAAGTCCGTGATTCATCAAAAACAAGGTAAACAGATTCAAATCAAAACCCCTGCGGGTACTTACTTCTTGCGGGTAAGCAACTCGAAAATTCACCAAACCGTGAAGTTTCTGTTACATTGATTCAGATGGGGGATCGTTAAAAAAGGTGGTACTCAAGCTAAAAATGAGATTGCTATCAAAAATCCCGACGGCGAAGTGGTGGGCCCGCAGTCACAGTGTACGTTTTGATAGCAAATTTTATCGGCCGACACTACCTCAGCTCACATCGAGAACGACAATTTGCTATCAAATCAATAAAAAAACGCTCGACATTGCCGAGCGTTTTTTGTTGTATTTGGGAATTTTAGTTTCTGGATTTTTTAGAAAACAAAGGAAATACCAATACACCGATACCAATAATGAGCAATAGAAGAGGCGCACCTAAAATGATGGCCCATAAATTATTGCTCAAAAACTCTACAATGGGAGATTTAGGGGTATAGGGCTCAATAACGGGTTCTGTTTCCATCTTTCCTGTTTTTTAGTGGAATGTGTAATTACATTTTTAAGGCCCCTTTATTGGCAACCCTAATCCGAACGATAACCAAGGCAAACCACGTAACCGTGATGATCAATGTTGCTTTGGCTCCTTTCCAGAATTTAGGGTTGGTCTTACGCTTACGACGTGCCACAAAAAAAACAATCAATGCAATCAAGTTGACCACTCCCCAAAACACGAAAATAACGAGCCCACCAAGTCCAATTCCTTTGTAGTTGCTCGAAAAGCCCAAAAAGAGATTTGCATCTTCAAGCATCTTTGCAACCCATGATTGTTTAGGGGCTGGATTGTCGGTGGCTGTACCTGATATGGGTAAAGTCGTTTTTTTTGTGTCGGCGGTGGCAGTATCCTCTTCTTCGGTAGTTCCTGAAAATGCCGTTATCCGTCCGTCTGCGTCGGCTTGGAAAGGAATCAGTGCATTCGTTGGGGCAACTGGAACAATTTCAACCCCTGAACCCAACACAGACTGAATTTGCGCGGTTGTGGAAACGTGCGGCAACGAATCAGTAAGCTCCTGATATTTAGCACCAGCGGGGGCGGTGCCGCTAGAGATATTTTGAATAAATTCACGGCTCGAAATTTTCCAATCCTGACTTAACGCGCCAGAAGATTTTATTCTGCGCTGCCATTCCACAAACAACGTGTTTTGGTAATACCGAACCCGAAAGGATATGGTGATTTGGGCACCTGAGCCCAAGCTAATGTCATACCAGTCAAAAATACCTATGACTGAACCATCGCGGAGTTGACCAGCGGCAAATCCTGCTGGTGCGACGTTTCCTGCTGTACGTCCCATTGTTTTACCCTAATTTAGTTCTAACTAATTCCTTAAACTGTTCGGTGGTCGAGGCCGAATTATCCTGCTGGGTAAACACGACTGCATAACTACCGTTGTTACGATTCACCCATGCACGACCGCCACGGGCACCCTGCGCGGCCACTTCTGCTACGTTCGGGAATACCCAACAACCTAACCCATATTCCAATGAACCGCCTTGCAGCTTTTCCATTTCACGGACCGAAGCCGCACTTAAAACCCTCTGCCCTGCATACTGTCCATCGTTTCTGATCACTTAAAAGAAAAACGAAAAATCACTAGGTGAGCTTTGAGCCCCTTTGCCCACGTCGGGATTGTCGGTAAAACGATTGAAAAACGTATTTTTCATGTCACACTTTTCAGCAATCCTCTCTTTAAACAACGCCTCCCATTTTAAGCCCGATACGATTTCGGCTACTCGGGCCGCAAACTTGTAAGATGAGCTGCTGTAACGGATAGGATACGCAATACCTGACTGAAACGGATATTGATTAACGATGGCTCGGGTAGAGTCGTCAAGGTTCATATTCTGGTTGTTATCGTAGGCCGAATCAGCCACAATGCCCGTTTGGTGCGACAAAATATCTCTGATGGTATATTGATTGTATTCTGAATAACCTTCAATCCAAGGCAGATATGTAGATAAAGAGGCATCTAAGTTAATCTTGCCTTCATCGACCAACGACATGATTACGGCGGCGGCTAAGTACTTGCCCATTGAGGCAATACCCGAATAATCATCCATACTGGCCCCGCCCTTCTTGAAGGTATATTCTCGGTTGCCCTGCGATACATACACCATCAGCATTTCACCGTAAGCGGCAGCATTGGCATTAAGAAACGTATCAAACGCATCAATGATGTCGTTTGGGAACGCAACCTTGGGCTCAATGTTCAACGAAGTAGCTGCGCTCTTTTTATCCACAGTATTGGTTGTTTTCCTTCTTATGAAATAAATGGCTGTGCCTATGGCTCCAACAACCAGGGAGATAATTACTCCGATATAAATTTGTTTTTTTATTCTCGCTTGCATCATCTAAAGATTTTAATCAACAAAAATGCCCCTACTATCACTAGCCCTATCAGGGTATAATGCCATCTTTTTTGAAGTAATGCCAGGGCAGAGTTAGCCGCTTCCAGTTCTTCACTTTTTTGCCTAAGAATGGTCTTCATTTGGGTGTTTTCTTGAAGCAGAGCCGTATTTTGATTCTCAAAAATGATGGACTTTTTGGCCTTTTTGGTCAGTTCTCTGACCTGCCCTACTTCAAGGCTTATTTTTTGACTTGGGTTTTGAGCTTGGAGGGGCGAGCTCATCAACGGCACGAATGAGCTCATGGTCAGGCATAGACTCAAAATCAGTGTCGATAGTTCTTTTCTCGTTTTCATAGTAGATGATTTGGTTTGAGTTGTTGATTTGGGCAATGGAAATTTTCAAAGCGTTGAGTTCACGCAAAAGCGTTCGGTTACTCACGCATCCAGCACCGCCCAAAAGGGCGATACTGAAGCTGAATATGAGTAAGATATTTGCCCTCTTTTTGAAATAATCAAGCACCTTGAAAAATGCCTTGTCGCTCCACCCTAATCCAGTGATGGAGATGACGAAGCAAAGGATGGAAAGAAGTACTCGGGATGCTTCGCTGAGGTCGTCAGACCATTTGAGAATCCAAACGCCCACACAGGCAAAGGCAATCCCGATGAGTGAGGTGAAAGGGTTGAGAATGACGCGGTCGGTGATGGGTTTCATAGCGGTTAAATTGAGTAAAAACGTATTTTTGATTATTGTAAGATGATATTATACCCTCTCAGCATTGCGGCAATTGCATTTCTCTTTTGGGCTCTTGTGCCGCAAAACACCGCATAATAAAGTCCCTGTATTGTGGCTGAATGCTGTTGTTTGGGGATGTTGTTTTTGATACAGGCATTTACCAAGTCGTCGTAATAGACATTCAGACCGTCCACGACTCTGCCATTGTGTAAGGTGATGTTCGTAGAGTCTACGTTCACCTTCATTGAGTCACAGGCCAACAATTCCAAATAAAAAGCAGGGCGTTGATTGTCGGTGTTTTGGTCAATCTGCACCTGAATACAACGAAACCGGACGCTTGTGGCGGAGTCGGGTTTGAAGCCATTGCCCGCTGGGATTTTCTTGATGAGGAAATCGACTTGGGCTTGCGCTGTTACTCCCAACAGCATACAAGCGAATAGGAAATTGAGAAACTTTTTCATGGTTGTTATAAAAGGTAAATTGATTAGTTGGTTGTAATTGTTTTCCAGACGCTGCCGTTCCAAAATTCCTTTGAATGGGTTGTAAGATTGTAGATTTCCAGCCCTTCTTCGGGACTGAGGATTAGGTCACGCTGCTCACTCGTCATTCGAGGGGCAAGGAAACCTTTGGTCGTAGAATTGATGGCTACTTTGGCGGTGGGTATGGCGGGTGTACTTGCGTCGGAAACGGAGAGGCTACCCGAAATGTCCGTATTGCCACTGAGTCTTACCGTACCGTTTACGTCGAGTTTATAGCCAGCATTGGCCGAATTATTAATTGCGACGTTCCCATCGTTAAAAATTGTCAATCTTTTTGTGATATATCCACCCGCAGGAGCTGTCCACATTTCAATTCGGGCGGGACAAAAGTCGCCCGCAGGAGTTCCGTCGACATAGGTTGCAATCCTCGCTTTTGTAGACAAATAGCTTCCCACATCTACGGTAGACTCCAACATCATGATTTCATCGCCATTGACCACCCTATTATATGTATTGCCATCTGCGGTCCTTGATTTGATAAAAGCAAGGTAGGACCCATACCGATTAATTCCATAAGCGGCAAACAATGCCGAGTAGTTATTGTAAGCGTTGACTTGCGAGATTAAGTTGATATAGTCTAGACCATAGTTATTTTCAATGATACCCGTACCCGGAAACCCCGTAATGATTCTTCCGTACTGTGAATTCAGGATATGGGCTTTTAGGGTTCCCCCTACTTCAACATTGTTTTTGAAAAGATACTTTCCCGCTTGGGTGGTTGTTTGGCTCTGCGCTTGAAGCAACCAAGGCAAAAGCAGTAGACTAAAAATGAGCTTTGTTTTCATGGTAATTAAATGGCTTGAAATGAAAGTTGAAAAATACAGTTGATAGCAGGGTCGGCCACGGAGCGACGGGCCGAAAGGCTGAGTTTACCCGTTGGATTTCCCCAAAGTTCAACTTGAATAGGCTGATAGGTCAGCGCATTGCTGCCAAAGGAGGTATTGGAAAACTCTTCCATCATTGTTTCCCCAACCAGCGTCGAGGTATTGGGGCGCTCGGGCCAATAAATTGTTCCGAAGTTAACCCCCGCCTCCAAATAGGCTTCCTGACCCGCATCCCACAAAAATTCACGAATACTATACCGATAGACCCGACCATTTTCCAGCATAGAAGATTCGGTTGAGAAAATCCCCTTGGGCACAACTCCAAGACGAAAGTCGGCGGCGGGCTTCCAAAAGGCGCTTACTGAAGTGAAATTTTCGACGACTCCCGCTTCTTCTTCAATATTGGCCACCATACTTTCGTTGAGACTGCCGTAGATAAGGTGCTGAAAATGGCAACTACGTCGATGATGGTTAGAGGCCAAGTCTTTAAAAAGGAATACGTTCTTTTTAATTGAGATTGACTTTGAGAGAATCTTACATTCAACGGGCAGGAAATCGAAAGAATTAATGCAAACAAAGCCGTTTTGAGCGGCAAACTGTACCTGTTGCTCGGTCGTATATCCCGCACTGTTAATGATGGGCATGGTCAGGCTGTTGATATTTGCCATTTCACCACCATCATCACCACAGATAAGTACATTTTTTGAGGCTAGTATTTTGACTGGATAGGTTAAGCCTTCCTGAACAAAACTGCCGATGGTTACGTCAGAATTAGCCGCAAAAACGAGGTGCAAGTCACACCGAAAGGATGGCGCAACCCTGTAACCTGCGACGGTTTTGATGTTATTGGCATTGACGGTTGGCTGCAAAAAATTGACCTTCAAAACCAATGGATTGATGCTTTCAGCGATTTCAGCTGCGCGATTCAGGGTTAACACGGGTAAAAGCGCGGTTAAGCCTGAATTAGTATCGTTGCCCATTTGGCTGATGTAAATTTGCAGCGTAGGCACTGCATTTTGCCCAGCAGGACCCGCCGGGCCCGCTATGGACAAAGGGGAAGCTACAAGTTCGTTTGAGGTTTTATTGCCGAGTTTCATCCTTAGGAATTGAAGGGTTATCATTAATTAGAGTTGCGGCTAAAAAAGGCAGTACCCGCAATCGTTGCCTCAATCACGGCAGACATGGCAGGGTAGCCCAATGAAGCGTTGGGGTGAATACTTGCACCAACACTTTGCTCACTCGCGACGTAGTAGGATTTTTGAGAAGTGGTAAAAATATTGCTACCTGTGTTTGCAAGATGTAAATCCCATGTTGGATGCAATGCTTTAAGCTCGTTGACGAGAGCAATAAGCTCCTGCCGCAGGGCGGCTATGCGAGTTTGTCCCGCATAGATACCACTTGCAACATTGACAAGTTTAGCTGGCAAGTCACTATCAGTAATTTGATTGGCTATAAAGCAACCTTTGGGCACATTACGAAAATAATCGGTGATGATTGTTTTCATGGCCACTTTGTAAGTGCCATCTACCCCCGACGTACTTGAAATATACGCGTCTGAATTGTTATCATTGGCCCCTACATTGCAATGAACAATGTCAGGTTGCCAGTTTCTAAATAATCCATCAGAAACTCGGGCTTCCCAATAAGCCACTCCAGTACCACCAATCGAAACATTACTCAACAAGGCATTGACACCATGCTCCTTTAGATAATCGTTGACCAAAAAAGGCCAAAGCCCGCGCCGAGTTCCATTACGTCGGGAGCTTTGCGGGTCTTTATCCTCACCCGTCGCGGCTCCAATACTGTCACCAAAAACACCTTCTAAATATTCCGCATCCCAGTTCTCATCATTAGTAATTTCGTAACCAAAGACTTTAATGCTGAAATTAGTTCCTACCGTACTCTTTCGGCTATAATAAAAGCTTACAATTGATTTGTAGGGGATTCTCAGGTAATTATCACCAAAGTCCCATATAATTTTTCCACCCGCTGCGTCAGATATTTCATCAATTCGCGTGTGAAAATTGCCAGTAAATAGGGGGGCATTTGTGTTGCCATCAATGGCATAGTTAATTCCTTGTTCTCCAATTTTCATTGCCACAGTACAACTATCTGTAACGGTAATAACAATACGTTCTATGTATAAACAGCGACCTGCGGCTGGATAGATGGCTCCAGAGGACATATCATACCATTTCCCTGAAACTACGGTAGGCTTAGCCACTGCTCGCCAGTCGGGAAGGGTAATCGCAGAACCTACTTGGTCGTTGAAAGCGCCCGCACTCGTGACATTCTTACTATACCTGTGGGCGGTGTGTTTCAGGGCCCAATCAAGCGAGTGTTTACGGGTTGTAACCTTGTCCTTGATTTTTACGACTGCCGTATCGGTCGAACGTACAGGGAACCCTATTTGGCCCCAAGTAGCAACCGAAAAAAGAGAGAATATGAGTATTAAGATTTTCGTTTTCATAGTTATGATTGTTCAATTTTACGCTGTAAACAAATCCCTGATTTTTTAGAAAGTAATGTTCGTTAGAATGTAATTGCCTATGGTTGTTGCCATTGCCAACTGTTTTGCCTGACTTGGATGCACTCCATCGTTACCAGCATAATTTCCTAAAACAGTCCTATCAAAATCATTTGCACAGCTCACGAAGTAGATTTTTTGCTCTGCATTAGCCTTCGCCGCCATAATGGAACGAAGTTGGGCAAGTCGCGTTTCGTGGGTATTGTTATTGAGGGGAGTTGGCCCGACAAAAAGGATAGGACTTGACCAATACGCTCTTGTGCTGTTACGAAGCGCAATAATCGCGTCTAATTCATCGCTAAATTGTTGGTCTGTGGTTGTTCCCGTTGCATCATTGACCCCGAGCTGGTAGATAATCAAATCCGCTTGGTCGATTGTTAATCCTCCCTGTTTCCGATACACTCCCATCATCCGCGAGGTATATGACCCCATCGCCTTTAGAACCAATCTGGTATCTTTTTTTGCGGCATTAAGTGCGTTTCGCACCTTGAAAGCAAAATGATCATCGGGAGTAGTCGCGGTTACATCTGCATAGTTAGAATAGCTAGTTCCATCCATTGCACTTCCCCTCAAAATACTATCTCCAATCCAGAGAATTACTTTCGATGCCGCGAAATTTAGGTCTGCGGTCAACCTATAACCCCCAATATTTGCCGAGGTCATTAGCGGGGTTGTTCCGTCGCCATTTCGAAGCGAATAAGTAATACCTGTCCTGGGCAGCATGATTGTATTAAGCGTAATCTCAGCCCGTCCATTGTTTAGGGGGATTCGATGATTTGTTTCCCCAACGGAGTTGTTGTTAGGACCAGAATAATATTGCAAATGGCTTATGGCCGTGCCACCAGTTACCGACATAACCGCGCTCTGGGCATAAAAACACTCTGTTACGGAAAATGTAGCGCCTCCTACGGTTATGGAACCCGTTGTTGGGGCAATAACAGATGTTGAAAGTATTTCGACACCCGCATACGTGCCCTCCTTGATTGCGTAATCCAAAATGGACTGACGGTTTTTTGATTGTACAGGGAAAGATTGACTGAAAGATGAAAATGCGACGAGAGAAAATACGAGTAATAAGATTCTAGTTTTCATGGCCGTTTGCTGAACTTTAAAATTTAGTTATGTCGATTGATATAAAACTTAGTCATCTGAACTACGGGCCAAAGCCCATTTGCAATGATGGCATGTCCTGTGTCGCCTCTTGGGTGAGTTAGAGTCCCCAAAGTAGTCTCGGTATAATTGGAGACAATGATGCTGAAATCGGTTCTACAATCGTAATACCTCAGGTCCTTTCCCTCATATTTTACATCCGTGGTTAACGCAATTAGAACATCGTGATAACTTTGTAGGTTGGTACTTCTGGGGGGCAAGTCGGTGGAAGGTGGTCCTAATAAAATGACCGAAGCATTTGGATTTCGTAAGAACAGGTAATCCAATATTTCTTGAATATTAGCACTATAAGATGTTGCAGAAGCGACACCGTTTGCCGCATCATTTGTACCGAGCCCAACCGTAACAAGATTTATAGGAGTCGGGTCTAAAAAGCCACCTCTAACTGCCTGAGCCCACGTCGCAGCTGTGGAAGCGCCAAATCCTCTTTGTGAGCGTCTGATAGAAATTCCTGCTGCTATCAATTTTGATTCAATACGTGCGCTGTAGTGGGTGGCTCCAAAATTAGGCACACTCCCCCCTCCAACATTACCCATAGCAGTCCAACTTATTGAATCTCCAATGTTGAGAAAAACATATTTTGCATCTCGATTGGCAAGGGTACTTGTTATCACTTGTCCCCCTTCAAGAAAAGTTGAAACTGTGTATCCTGATGGCGCATTTTCGGAAAGAATTATGTTGATTTGGATGAATCCATTTTCATGCCACAGGGTATTGGGATTGAAATCAATGGTGAGTGTGCCGCCGCCATTGGGGACCGACCCAAAGAGATTATAGGAGGCTTTATCGTTAGATGAGGCATAATAACCCTTCATGGCTACACTTAGGGAAGGGGATGTATTAATTGCAAAACCTACCGTCGATTTAATGACCAGACGCGAAAAACGAGTAACAAATCCAGCAGGAAAGGTAATTCTTCGTAGTTGAATGTTTGTCCCAGAGGTAGTGCTGGTCGCAGATGTCGTTATTGGGACATTGGGGAACAAATCGGCTTCATTGGTGAAGAGCTCATCAACGCTCATTGGCGTTTTTACGGGAAACTGTGCATTTGCAAAAAATGCAGAAAGAGTTATTAATCCGATTAAGATAGTTTTCATGGGTTTTCATTGCTAAGGAGAAAAAAATGTTTTAGTTATCGTCGGTAGCTGCAATCCACAGCCTTTTTCCGTCATTCCACCAGATGAAAAGCGAGTTTTGAATGTTATGCTTTGAATCATTTTCAACCCGATAAATCGTTGTTTTGGCAGGCGTTGACAAAGCTGTCAATGCTTCATAGGTGAGCACTTTGATGATTTTTGGCACATCAGTCAAGTCATTTATGATGTTGACAACGCTCGGTTGCGTATCAGCGGCAGCCGTTACAACTTCGGGCGTTTTAGGGGTACTAATAGACGTTGCGGGCTTAGATTTGCTTAGAACCCACAACCACGCCCCAGCAATCACGGCCAGTAGTAAGCTTACAATAGCGATGAGTTTTACGGTAAGTTGAGTGCGCTTTTTCATGGTGTTAAAAGTTAAATTTGAAAAGTTTTGGCGCGTCAGCATTAACCGCCACAAGCCAAGTTTTTGAGGAATGTTTTCACTTTAACTTGGTTACGGTGACCTGATTGCCAGGGCAGCGGCTACGGTTACGATAATCAGCCAACGAGTCACTTTGCGTTTTGAGCGTTGCATAGAATAAAGAATCACATCGCGGTTGATGTTACCTTTTGCCAGCCAGTGCCGTTGTGAAAACAAATTGTATGTAGTGTGTCGTTATATACAATCTGCCCCTCATAAGGCATATAGGGCAGGGCTAATATTTGAGCCGTTGAAAGCATGGGAATTTGCAAGCCATATCCAAAAAAAGCGGTTAATTTCCTCTCAGCCGAAAAGTCTGCCGCCAGATATTTTACGCCGTCTTTGATGAGCATGACACGTACAAACCCATTTCCCGTATCAACACCAAGATCTATGTCTGCATATTCTTTCAATAGCCCATCATCAGGGTCAATGCCACTTGCTTTGATTTCAGCTCTTGGTCCTTTTAAAAGGACCTGTGCTCTTTGGGTGGCAGTATCGTAGCCAACCATCACCCCTTTGAGTTCTTCGTCATTGTTGGCGGTTTGAATATCCTCTCGTGCATGAACATAGCCATTAAAACGAGTGATTTTATCTTCAAACAATAATCTCCTGATGCCTCCTGCGTCTTTGACGAATTGATCAAGGTCAATGATGGTGTTTTCATTTAGCCTGTTTGGACCCTGTGGTCCTTGAGGTCCTTTCAGCAATGCTACTTTCTTCCACGTCAAATTACCGGGAAGAACAAGGTGAGTGTCGTCGAACTGGTTGGCGAATACGACGCGCTCCCACACATTGCCCGAAACTCCATCAAGATACCGATCTCCAATGGCGGTCGTTTGCGTGTAGACAAGCGTGGGCTCACCATTTCCAATGTCATAAGGTAGACCATCATCACCCGCTATCCCTGCGGGACCAACCGCACCTTGCGGACCTGCGGCCCCCTGAGCACCTGCGGGACCAATGGGGCCTTGTGGGCCACGCTCACCTTTGTTCGTTTTTGTATCTAGTTTCATCGTTTTAGAGCCTAAAGAGTGGTGATAAGTTATTCAGAGAAATAATTGATAATCATCGTGGCCGTGCCCGTTTTGGTACGGAATACCGCCTTGTTGATTTCTTCGGCCGTTTCGAGGTAATGTAGCTCATCTACATCGCACAGGAATCCACCATTGGCAGGAGAAGCACCTAAACGTAACAGCACTGGATTTTCCTGCACCTGAAACTGTGCCGTAACTGCCCCTACAGGAACGGTAAGGGTATAATCCTGCAACGACTGCATGGTAATCACTTGGTCACCCAAAAACTTACCATCAGCCGATTCGTCAACGGTAAATGAGGCCGAAACAGGAGGCGTTTTGTTGGCTTGTTCGGGATCGGCTTGAAAGAAGGAACTAAACTCGTCTTTGAGGAGGTAATAGACCCCCGCAATAAGGCCAGCGATAAATAAAAAGATACCCGCAGTTTTGATTTTGGTTTTCATGATTGTAATAGAATAAATGGATATAAGAGATTAATTAAACACTTCGTTAGGTTAGGACATCGGCTACATCCTGACTGTATTTTCCGTATTTCATGGCCACTTTTTCGGCCTTGCGTTTGGTGCGTCGGTAGCGTCGATAAACCCAAACCGAAACCCCCGCTGCTACGGTAATCACTCCTGCCAAAATGAGCCATAACCAATTTGTTTTGGCATTCGAGTTGTCGCTGGCAAAAAGCCCTTTTTTCTCAAGGTCGGGCTTAGGGTCGCTACGATTATCAGGAGTTAAATCTACTAGAGCGTCTGGGTCAGTGTACTTTTCGCCCAGGTACTCGGCTTGACCCTTGGGGCTTTTAGCTTTCCAAGCACCGATTGAAATGGCATTTTGTTTCTGAAAGACCAGCAACCAGCGGTCATCAGGGGTAGCATTTTGCTCTTTGGTTTTGGTCAAATCAATCGGCAATTTCATGGCTGCCGAAATTGCTATTGGCTTTGTTTCATGGGTCCAATCTTCCAGCACATCTACTTTAAGGTAATTACGCCCCGTGAATGTATAGTCAATCGTGTAGTAACAGGCAAATTCCGTCACCGCCCACAATTGAGCAGTGAGAGGGTACAGCGTATAATAACTTTCTTGAAGGCGGTAATTCATGGCCTATCGTTATTTTAGCGTTTTGAAAATTATTGGATAACAATAGGTGCTGGCGCTTTATCTTTTTCCGTCTTATAGCGAAACACCTGCACAATGACCAAGCCGATCAGGCCCAATACGGCAAAGGTGGTAGCCAGTGAGCCGATACGACGAAGACGGTCAGCCTCGGTCGCGGCATTGAGCGAAGTGATTTGTACGTCCAACTTTTTTTGCAAGGTTTTTTGCAACTCTATATCCTCCGCCGCTTCGAGCTGGAGTTTGAGTTGTTCGGTATTTTCTTCCTCTATTTTTAGCTCCTTCCCTTTGGAAAGAAAGCCAAATATTGACCCTGCGGCCTGTGTGATGGAGGTGATGATTGCGGTGGTTGCGACTGCCATGATGATGGAATTGAAAAGTTAGGGTTATTTTGACTTGGGTAATTGGATAATGGTTGGCTGTTGCGCTGCGGCTGGGGCTTCCCCTTTTTTCTTGCCAAAAGCCCACCAGAGTACTCCACCCAATACACCCAGCGCCCCTACGATAGCGACAATAAGAATGGTATTGTTAGATTTCGTTTCGGGTACTCCTGACCCCGCCAAGGTTTTGTCAATGTCAGCCAATAGCTTGTCCTGAGCGGCCTTTTTTTTGGCTTCGGCAATGGCTTCGGGGCTATCAACGGTAATGTCTTCTTTTAGCACCCATATTAACTCGGTTTCCTTGGTCCACTGACTTAACTGCGAAGCCGCAATACCCGCAGGAGGAAATAACCAATACCATTTATTTGTAGAAGTAAGGCTGCGTCGAATTTCAAAAGCGTGTTCAATTTGAACAAAACCGTCTTGCTCTTCCCCCGTCAGGACACCCAGCACAAACCCTTCGGTCAAACCAGTCAAAAAGTAGGCTTCGGTTTGGCCGCTGCGCTCAATTTTTGTGATAACTGCCTCTACATTGGGAGCAGAGTAAATGCTAAGTGACTCGTTTTTAACGTATGCCGTTGCCATCGCGTTTGAAAAGTTTGAAAATGAGTGTAATAAGAAGTGCCATTCCACCAATGAGACCCACAAAGGCCCAAACGATTTCTTTGTCGGCGGTGGTAAGGGGTGTTTTGTCGCCCAACTTGCGAACAATGAGCTTGTTTTCAACCATGAATGCTTGCCACCATTCGCCAGAAGCATTCATCCAACTGATGTACCCACCGTTGAGCAACTTACGCGGCTCGGTGAGCCAGCCCAAGTGGTCATACTTGGTAGCGGCTCGTTTGGTGAGGTCAAAAAAGGCTGGATAGTAGAAATTTGAGAGCAGAACCCCGTCGATGCGGTATCCATAGTCGTCGTCTTCTACGGGGTCGGCTACTTCAACCAAAAATTC
>JAIXPV010000390.1 GCA_027486105.1 Runella sp.
ACTTCATCAATCTCAGCATTGACACTCTGACTGCTTGCCTTACTGCGTTCCACTACAGCAAGCGTCATTTGACCCTGAATTTTTACCGACTCTTTTTGAAGGGAATTATATTTATCAAGCATACCCGACACATCACCCATTGGTTTGATCGTCCCTTGGGTCGCTGCTGCCGCTGCAACTGAAGAATACTGTACATTCCTCAGCGAAGTTTCCTGTGCCCGGAGTTGGGCTAAAAACTTGGTATTGTCCGGGTAAGACTCCGATAGGTCTTTATACCGGTCACGAAGTTTGGTAATAATTACAAACTGCTCTTTATTGATCTCCAAAGATTTTTGGGCTACATCTTCAGCAACCGCCGCCGCCGCTGCGTACTTGATTTTGGCATCCAGTAATTTGACTTGTTCGGTAAGGGCCTTATTTAATTGACGATTGCTGACGGTTTCGGCATCCATGTACGATAACCCGGGTATTTATTGATCAATTCCTGCACGGCCTTTGTCCTTTCTCTTGTGCCGATGGAATACCCCTGAACCGCACTGACCGCCGCTGTCAACTCCGTCTTCTCCTTTATGATTTTTTCGGTAGCGGCATCAATAGTAACATTTACCTCCGTTTGGGCGGCCTTAAATGCATTGTAGGCAACAACGGCAGCTCCTACCACCGCAACAATTGCACCTAAAGGGTTAGCCGCCAAAGCCGCCCATGTGGATCGAGCGGCGGCTGCAGCTCTAAGTTGAGCAAAAGTTAAACCCTCAGTAGTGCCCGTAGCTGTTAACATGGCAAGATTATACACCCCCATTGCCAATGTTTTACCCTTTAAAACCAATTCCCATGCGGCAGCTACTGCCGCTGCACCACGGGTTGCCGCCTGATAAGTGACTATTGCCGCCACAGCAGTTTTAACCCAATTGACCGTTCGGGTAAAGGCCGATTCAGACCCGGCAATGATCTTGATAAAACCTCCTGACGCTTGAATTGCAGCTGTAAAGGCAGGTGTAAGGGCATTGCCTACGGTTCTACCCAATCCCGCCGCACTGTCCTGCAAAGTTGAGTACTGACCGGCAAGGGTTTTTGCCTGTGCTTCAGTTTGTCCGGCTACCCCGTTCAAATTGCCAAAGGCAACAATGGCACCCAATACCCCCTTTTCGGTTCGCTCCACTTCCAGGGTAACGCCCTTGAAGGTTAGTTGAACTTTATCACCAACTGTCTTTGCCTTGATACCCAACTCCGTCCAACGTTCAGTGTTGTTTACATCAAGTATCGCCTCCCCAAGTTGTTTAAATGGCTTTTGTAGGGCATTGGCTACATCGCCAAGTTTTCCCATTTCCTGTTGGCTGATAACTAATCCCCGGTTGGCAAACTTGGTGAAAGTGTCTGCCAGTTCGTCAAGGGTAAAGTTTGTTTTGTCGGCATACTGTTGCAGCATTTCAAGTGCCTCCGCTGCCTTCTTTTCATTGCCAAGCCCCACGGCCAATGCTGCCTGATATTTTTGGTAGGTGGCCGTCAGTTCAAATATCTTTTCGATGTGGGTTTTCAACTCGGAAATACCGAAAGCCATCACCAGTTGATTACGAACAGTTTTCAGGGTGTTTCCCCATCCGTCGTATTCTTTTCCCATCGCCTTTACCTTACCGGCGTGGGTGTCAGTATTGGCGTTAATCTCTTTGAAATTATTCTGAACGGTTGATGTTAAGTCCCGAATGGCCAAACTTTGGGTACGGTAGGCATCTTGCATTTTTTTGGACATTTTATCCCCTTGGTTACCAAGGTCCGTTTGTGCCTGAATCAACTTATCAAGCTGACTTATGACCAATGGTAACTCACTGTCTGCCCCTACTTTAAACCTTACTAGCTCCTCATTCATTTTTTCAATTTTTTTAAGGTTAAAACCCGTTTTTAGAATTATGCTTCAATAGTTATCTCAACATCAACATCGGCAGTACCGCCAATTTTTTTGTGGGCCTCAAGAATAATCTTGATTGCATCTTTAGCATCATGCAATTCGACCTCGTGATAAATAGTGGTTTCAACAACTCCCGTATCAGTCAAGGAACTCCGTTTGGTTTGTTTGATTTTTTTAATCAGGTGAAGATGGGCTCTTGCCTCGGGACTGCTCAAATTCAACTCAATTTGTCCAGTCTCAGAGATGATTAAAAATTTCTCAAAAGAAGCCCGCCCCATGTCGGAAAGTCTTTTAATGGCCTCCTCTGAAGACATAGACAGTTCATTGAGTCGTTCATAAATAGCCGCCGAAATAACAGGTTTTGTAAGGTTTTCGGCTCCAATTTGTTGCGCTGACCGTTCTGCATACCCCGCCCTGATGGCCGCGCGCGTGGCATTAAAATCAAGGCAATATTCCTCAATAAATCGCCGCTGTTTTGTGGTCAATCTTACTGCACCCTCCTCTTCCATACCCTACCATTCTAAATTGAACATTAATCCTTTACGTTTACTTCGGCCGAATCCCAAACCTCTACTACTTCAAAAAAATCGGTCAATTTATGGAAGGTCATCGCCATTAACACTTGGTCGGCATGGGTCATTTCTGCATAGTGCTCACTCTCCACTGTATGCACGTACATCATCGTCAGTGTTTGCCGAAAGTCAGCCATAGAACACCAATTCCCCAAATTTTTCAGTATGGTTTTAGCTTCATCGTTGTATTCCAAAATAGTCATTGAAGAAATTTCTATTTCAGCCTGTTTTTGTTCAGTGCTCATAAAAAATGGTTTTTGATTGGTTAAAATGAAATTGATTTCACCTCATACGGTGTGCCCTCCCAACGTTTCAATAATTCCCGTTTTTCCTCGGGCAATCGTACCACATCAGCGACCGTAAACAAGCCGTTTTCTTTTTCAAGTTTGAGCAACTTTTTACGAAGATTGTTGGCCGGGTTGGTGTGTTGGTTTCGGACGTTGTGGGCTGCGTAGTAGGCAGCATCGTGTTCGTCCCGTTTACGGCGTTTTTTTCGGTGTTTTTTAGCAACCGTTTCTAGTAAATCAACATCAGCCCTCAACGTCGCCTCCGCCACAAAAAGACTGCCTGTTTTTTGGTGAGAAATATCCGCCGACGTCACCAAACAAATCCTTGTTGAGTCAGTGGTATCGGTTTGGGGGGGATGTAGCAAATCTCCGCTATACTTTAAGGGTAAATTTGCTACATTTTCGATTTTTGGCCCCGTATCTTTCGGGCTCCGCAACTCGGTAAATTTGCTACACTTTCCAATGAATGCATGACTGGTAAATTTGCTACAATTGCCAGCTGAAAGTTGCGCCCATTTATCAGCAATGAGTTGGTACACTGTTTGCTGCCAGTGCTCCGCATTGGGATGATTTTCAACCAAAGAGCGAAAGGCAGACAAACGCCTGTCGTATTCGGTTCGGGCGCGGTCATATTCGATTTTACCTGCAAAATCTTTTCGATTTGGCCTCACCCATGTTTTGGGGTTACGCCCTGTATTTAGGAGGTCTCTTTGAGTCAGTTTCAGCGTTTTGGCGACTATGTTGGGCTCATCCATGAGTATCTCGTCAAAATATTCCTTTAAGATCACGCCTAAACGCTCGTAGTTGGATGAGTTGGTTAAATCTCCCAAAGTTTTGATTGAAACGCCCTTGGTCTCTAAAAACTGCATCTTCAATACTTTGACTTCAAACCGTAACAGGTTTTCCGTTTGGCGGTATTGGGCGCCTTTGTCATAGATTTTGAGGATAAAATGTTCATGCTGACATTGGTAGTAGTTAACCTCGTCATCAACAATTTTCACAAACGGTTTCCCTTTGTGGCAAATAAGGCGCTCTAAGAACTTCTTAGGCGAAAAGGGTATACAGACATTTACCCCAAACTCAATATTATTGAGCGGGTTGTTTCTGCCAATTCCAAAGCACGCCCATAGTTCGGCGACTGCCACGGCTACCCGGTCAGCCCCAAAATCATCATAATTATGTAAGCCTTTGTTGGCGTACTTGTGCAGGCTCCCTTGAACCTGCACAAATTTCCCCTTCATCGTAAACCGCAAACCGTAGTATTGGGCTGTTTGGCTCTGAATGGATCCTGTTCGTTCCTTGACGTGCAAATCTGAATCCAGTAAAGGGTTTTGCTTCAACGCCTCAGCATCCACCAAGGCGTTGAGAATTTTCAATCCGTCGAACATTATACGCCCCCCCTCTCCGCCCCAAACGGCACCCGAAGCTGAGTTACCGGCCTAAATTTTTTTGGGTTGGTGGTGACATACTGAACGCCATTCGCCCCGCTTACCGGACAAACCCCCAACCGGACTATTTGTAATTTTCCCGCCCGTTCGAGCTTTCGCTTATACTGGCAACCATTGGCACGTGAAATGCCTGTGCACTTTTCAAAATCGTATACCGTCGTTGTTCGAGTCGAAAAGAACTCGAAAAAAAGTTCTAACCCTGTTTTTTTCTTACCTTTGCCCTGCGCCTCACTAAAAACATTGGGGCTGTTCGTCGACGTCGTATTCATCGTTCAGCCCCTTATTTTTTCCTTCCTGACACATACTTTTCCGCTTCGGCCTCAGTTTCGGCAAACGTCTTTTTCCGGCCTGTTTTCAACCAAGCGTCAATTTCAGATTTTAGGAAATACAATTTCTTACCCCGTTTATGCACCGGGACAGTTCCGGCATGTACCCAACCGTATACAGTAAGTTTTGAAGGTTTTTCGGGAATGTAAATGCACGCCTCATCAATATTAAACCACCGATCGGGTTCTTGATGTTGGCTATTTTGGAGTAAGTGTTTTAATTCCGCCACTTCTTTGGCAAGAAAATAGACCGCCGTGGGCAGGGCCTCGAATGTACGGGGCAGTTGATCAATTGCACTAATGTTTGATTCCATCGTTTTCTATCAATTTTGGTTTGACAGTGCAATGGTATCGGTGGGATTCGCGGGTTAAAAGGTGAGATTTGCGGGTTAAGGTATTTCTTTTGTTTTATTTTGTTATTGTTCGATAAATTCTATCCTCCGAATCATTTTCGAAATGATTTAATACCCGAATTAGTTTAAGATACTCAAAATCACTTTTTAATTTTTTTCCATTCGATAACTTTTTATGTATTGAATTTAATGTTGTGGCCAACTTAGTTTTACAATCTCTATCCAAAATAATAAGCTTTGAAGGTAAGCTATGTTTTCTGCCCTCGAAATGATTAATCAAAAGATTCACAAACACCTCATAATCTAATTCAGATGTAAAGGCATAGCGCCAACCCCTATTATCCATAGCCTTAAACTCCTCTTCAATATCTTTCTTTAGCACACTTTCTTCTCCCCCGAAGGATTCAACCTCTGTTTTTGGGAATAATGGTTGTTGCTGAATCACTTGCCTTAAATGATCAGTGAGTGTCTCTAATGATTCGGCTATTACAACTTCACTCGGATTATTCATCTTACCAATGAATGCATTTCTTTTGTGTAGTAAGTCCAAACTTGTTTTATCTCTATGTAAATCAACAAATAGGGCAGCCGCCGATTCTTTGGTGTTAAATAATACCTCATTTTCAATTTCCTGAGCAAGCGTACTTCCATAAATTGCGATCATAAAGTTTGCAAAGGCGTTAACAACGTTGGCAAACAATGCAGCATGGTCTTTATTTTGAATCCCACGAAAATATGAGAGTTCTTTTGAGAAAATGTAGTTATTATGAACGGTAGTAAACAATTCTTCTACTCCTTTTTTGACAAGCTCAACAAACTCATTGTCATACCCTACAAGCCTAATATTATTACTTAGGTCAAAATAAAACTCTTCATGGTACCTACTACGGGCTGATTGATTATCCAAGGATGCAAGATGATTATCGGTAAAATATTGCCAAAAGTCCTCAACATATTCTTCCAGTAGAATAGATACATCTGAATCCCCATCAAAAACATAAATTTCACCCGGGTACTCAATTCTCGTCTTAATGCGACCTGCATCGTTTAAGTATTCCACCTCGTCGAGTATAAATTTTTTAGAAAAATAGCCCAACCAATTACTGGTGCCGTTTGGAACAATACAGTATGTTTCAGCCTGCAAATTCTCAATAGCAATGTCTAATTCTTTTTTATAATTTATTCCCATGTCGAAACATATTCAAAGTGAAGCAACTAAAAAGTTAATTTAATCTTGCCGGCTGCGTCTCGCTTAGCCTGGTCTATAATCTTTGTGTAAATCTGCGTGGTTTTCAGTTCCCGGTGACCAAGCATCTTGGAAACCGTATAAATGTCCGTACCGCTGCTAAGCTGCAACGTAGCGTAGGTATGCCGGAAGCAATGGAAGGTGATTTCTTTGGTAATGCCTGCCTGTAAAATCCAGTCTTTGAGGTGTCCATTTTCATAGGCTGAATAATTCAAGCCTTTAAATACTTTTTCGTCCGGGGCTCCCCTCTCCCCCATCAACCCAAAAGCCTGATCGGAAATTGGTAACCTTTCGGTGCCTTTTGTCTTTTGCTGGGTAAACTGAATGAAGTACCCCTGTCCGTCTACCGCTTCAATTCTATTCCAAGTCAGGTTTTTAATATCAGAAAAACGCAGACCCGTCAACGCCGAAAACAAAGCCACTTTTTTCATTAGCGGGCTTCTGCACTCGGTTTGTGCCAACAGATTCAATTCGTCCAGCGTCAGGAAATTTCGGTGAGTCTCCAGCGGTTTTATGGGCGCTACCTTTGCGTTTAGGTCATCGGGCAGGTACCCATCTTTGTATGCCTGCTTCAACGCCGCCTTGAATTTATTGAAGTAGGATAGAGCCGTATTTTGTGAGATGGTTTCTTTTTCGCTTCTGTGACTTTTTGAAGTCATTAAAAATTCTTTGAAATCATTACATAATCGTTGGTCGAGTTCGGCGAACTTCAGCGCACCTTTGGTAAAATCTATCAGGTGATGATAGGCTGACACCCAATTGTCATGATTTGAGCCATAGCGTTTACCAGCAAGTTTTTTAAAATACGCCACAAAGTCATGCTCACCGCGTTCTTTGCGCCTTAGCTGCTCTTTTTCATAGTCGGTATAGATTTCAGGCTTATTGAGTTGGTTTTCCCACTTCTGCCTTATCTGCTCCCCTAACAGCGTCGATTGTTTATTGTGCTCCTTTTCCGTTGGGTTTTTAGGTTTCTCGAATACGTAAATACCCAAAAATTCACGGCGGGTTGGTTGGCCTGCCTGATTCAGGATTGGCGGATAAAAATCCAAATAAAGACTTTTACGCCCTTTGGAGATAGGTTTTTGCCGTAGTGTTACCTTGGTTGTCATTTCTTTTCGGCTTGGATTTATAGGCCAACTTCAAATAATTCGTCAAAATGGAGTTTGGAGATTTTAACGTACTTCCCGACGCGCTGCCTCGGAATTCTGTTCTCATGGACCCGCCCGTATACCTGATCACGGCTCAATCTGTATTTATGCTGTATTTCCTCCACGGTGTACCATTCGGTGATACCGCTTATATCATCGCGGATTCGCTCAAAGTATCGGTCAATGTGCGGTTTTGAAACCAACAGCCTGCCGTTGTGTACCGTCTTGGGAATATTCTTTTCTTTGATGATAGCATTCAACCGGCCGTACTTGATAAAATACTTTTCTTCTACCTCCTTGGCTGTATAGAATTCGGTAACAGGCTTTGATTCCTTCTTTGGTTTAACCGGTTGCGGATCGTCAAACAAAAGTTCAATATCCGAGCGCCTGACAATCGTTCTTGCCCCTGCCTTGGCGGTGGGCAACTCGCCCTGGTCAATCATCCGGTAAACCGTTCGCCGACTGATGCCCATCAATTGACCTGCCTCTGCAATGCTCAGAAAAGGTTTGACTTTTAGCGTCTCCATCGGTTGCGTTTTAATACGGTGTGTCTCAAGATTACTTATTTGGACCTTTTCCTTTCTGACCCTTGCCTTGTAAGCACGTTGTGAGCATTTATGACTGCAATACTGCGTCACGGTAGTCCGGGCCGTAAACTGATTACCGCAATACTGACAAATTCTTTGTACCTCAATTGTCGAACTCATTTCTCTCGAATTGTGTAACTGTGCGTGTCTACATGTGTCTATGTGTG
>JAIXPV010000454.1 GCA_027486105.1 Runella sp.
GGACGAAAAAGAAGCATGTGAAAAAGTAAGACAGAAATATTTTGATGATTTTGCAAAAACTAAAGATATTTATTTTTTCATGGGGACTACTCAAGCATTTCATCTTCAAGCTAAGAATCCCTTCATGATTATCGGGACATTCCATCCAACTTTTCCAAAACCACCAAAAATTGAGCCTCAATTGAGGTTATTCTAAAAGCCCCTATTTTATATCCTTCACGCACCGAAAGCCTACGTGAAACAGGCTCGTTTCGGAGGTAGACGAAGAGCGACCCGACACGCGGTAGCCGTGGCACCACGTGGGTTCGCATAGGAAGGAGCCGCCACGTTGAGCGCGTTCTAGAGAGAGGTCGCCGTCGCGGGTGGGCGTGCGAAACAGTGCTTCGTAGTTGAATTTTGGATTTGACTGCCATTCCCACACGTTGCCGCTCATGTCGGTGAGGCCGAGGGGTGTTTTGCCAAATTTTCCCACGGGCGACGTATACGCAAAACCGTCTTCGTTGTAATTTTTAACCGGAAATTTCCCCTGCCAGATGTTAGCGTTGTATTTTCCTTGGCTTTGGATGTCGTTGCCCCACGAATAAATAGCGCGGCTGTTGCGGGCGTTGCGGGCGGCGTGTTCCCATTCCAACTCGCACGGCAGGCGCTTGTCCGCCCATTTGGCGTAAGCGTTGGCGTCGTTCCACGAAACCTGCGTCACGGGGTGGTCGTCGTCGGCGGCAGGAAAATCAGGCCCCATAGGATGATGCCAGTTAGCTCCGTCTTTCAAAATCCATTGCTGTCCCGTAGATTCGTCGATGATACCCGCATTGCCAAAGGTTTCGGCTTCGGTTTTATAGTTGGTAGCATTGATAAATTTCCGAAATTCAGCCACGGTTACGGGATGTGTGTCCATCCAAAAAGGTTTTATCTTGGCCCAAAACGAAGGGCGTTCTTGCTCTAAGCCCTCGTCAGAACCAATCTGCACCAATCCTCCCTGAATGTAAACCATACCAGCGGGTGCTGTTCCTGATTTAACATTGACTACTGTGGTGTCCTTGGGCTTTTCCAAGCCTACATAGCTGACGGTCTGCGGAAAATTGAGTTTTTTTAGAAACTCATCATTAAGCTCAGTCGCTTGGGTAATTGGTGTGTCAACCTTTTGATTATCAGTTTTTTCTTGGCAAGATAAAAAAGAAATCAGCAATGCTGAACTGTATAAATAGAGGAAGAAGGTACGTAACATAACCAAGTGAAAATAATGGATAATTAAACCTTGGAAGGTTTGAGCCATCAAAGATAACGAAACAGAAAACAACCGCATTGACGGTATTTAAAAACCATGAAAAAAACACACATCATTCGCACCCTTTTTGTGGTGGCGCTGGCCCTTGGAGCCCAATTCTCATTTGCTCAACGCGAGCCCATGGATCCACAAAAACGGGCCGAGCGTGTTTCGGCAGATTTAAAACAAGCGTTGACGCTCGATGACGCTACCACCAAAAAAATCTACGATTTGGAGTTGGGCCGCACACAGGAAGTCCAAAAAATCAGAGAAATCAATGCTGGCGACCGGGAAGCTGTGCGCGAAAGCATGAAAGGCATCAATGAAAAATTCCAAACCAGCCTGAAAGGTATTTTGAGTGAAGACCAATTCAAAAAATACCAAGAATGGCAAGCCGCCGAGCGTGAAAAACGCGGGCCTCGCGGCGGTGGAAATCGTAGGAGAAAGTAGGCTTTAACGTAGGGTACCTAACGTCGGCGAGGACTGCGCGTCTGCGGTTCAAACCCTCGCCGACGTTTTTTTACACGACACTCTCAAAATGCGCTAGCCATTGCTTTTCTCCTTCTCGACACCATTGACGGAAGTTTTCGCCCACGGGTTGATGCAGTGGCAGATAATTCATCAAGACCGATAAATCAAACCGCTCAGCTGCCACACCCGCCCCAACTCGCTCGGTGTCAGCGGCATTGCAGGCCTGTTCGTAATGAATTGGGACTACCATTACGGGCTTGTTCAAATACATTGCTTCGCAAACAGACTCAAAACCCGCCGTCGTGACCAAGGCTTTGCATCCTGATAGCTTCTCTAAAAATTTGGTGCCATCCAATCGGTGCAGGGTGAGCGTTTCGTCAATTTGTTCTTCGGGCAGGGCGTCTGATTTGCTCCAAAAACAATGCAAAGATACTTCCGGATGCTTGAGGTGCCATTCGAGGATTTGGCCGTACAACGCAGGATGGTTGAGGTATATTAAAATGTATTCTTTTTGGGATATAACCAATGAATGAACATCGTGGCGTAACAGGGGAGATACCACGTAGACCTGTTTTGAGGGCTGGTCGGCCAGAGCGTCAAACGATAGCGCCAACATTTTTTTTGCCCCTAGGGCCGTAAGTCGGGAATTGAAATTGACCAAAAAACGGTCGATGAATCCTTTTTTGGGAACTGGAAAGTCGGAATGAAAAAATAAGTACTGGTGGCCAACACACAACATCGGAACGGACGGGCGATAGAGCCAATTGTAGAGCCCACCCAGTATTTCGTAAAAGTTGAGGATGAAGTCGGGTTGATAACGTTTTACGGCCCTGTTGATTTGTTTTAGGCTTTTGGTAAAGTGAATAGTGTGGGGCAAATGATGTACAACAGTTTTTTTGAAGTCGACTTTACCTTCGGAATTAAACACCAGATTTGGACTGGGAAACGCCTCTATGGGGGCTTGAATCTGGTCATAAAAAAAGGTGGGAATGGGCCGTTCGACCGCACTTCCCACCAATACCGCTACGACCTGATACCCAGAATCGTGTAATGTTTGACTCATTGAAATGGCTTGGGTCAAATGACCACGCCCTTCCCCCTGTACCAAAAAGAGAACCTTTTTCAACTGCTTTGGCTAAAATTTAATGATAGCCCAAAGCACCGAAAAAGATATTAGCTATTCATTACCAAATAATGATGTATTTGTTGTTTTTGAAGAACTTAATATTTGAAAAGTGACTTGCCACCAATCACCAATCACCAATCACCAATCACCAATCACTACTCCTACCATCCCACATAACCTTCGGGCGTTATGCCTTTTAAGCGCACATAACAAATGGCTTGTCCTCGGTGGTGGATAATGTGGTTTTCCATTGCGTAGAAAAACTGCCAAACCTGAATTTTTCCACCCGCAAAACCCTCCTCTTTGGCCAACCGCTCGGGCGAAACTTCCCCCGCTACTTTTTCAACCCACGCGTAAAAACCTTTGATTTCGTCGGAAAGCTGGGCTTTGGTAAGTTTTTCCCAATCTTTTTTATGTTCGTAGGGATTCGGAATTTCCAAACGGCCCGCCAATTGCATGGCCGTAAACGTAACACAATGCACAAACTGCGTCCGAAAACTCATGGATTCGGGTGTGTATTTAAAATCAATATGTTCTTCAGGCATTTGGTTAAACACCGTCAATGTATAGTCTTGTGAGCGTTTCCAAGCAACACTAAACTCCTGTTTAAAGGCCTGAAGTTCTTTCTTGGTGCGTGAAAACCCTAAAAAAGGCATAGATACGAATGCGCCCGTTAGGGCCGATAGTGCGGATTTGCGGCTGATTTTCATGGAATAGATGAAGTTTTAGAAAGAAGCAGTTGTTGCGTGACTTCTACCGTTTGTGTGTAGTCATAAGTACTTAAACCCAAATATACCTTGGTTTTGAGTGATTTTATAGAGAGGTGAATACTTATTCCGAGGTAGAAATGACCGATTAATTCAGTATTTGACCAAATAATTTGATGTTTTTTTCCTGAGTTGGCAAATCCCTACATTAGGAACTGCTTTATATTCTAAACTTATTATGCCTTTTTATTCTTAACAAATGCGTCAAATCGTACGGTTACTGATTCCGTTTTTTATCCTTTTGGGCGGCGCTTGTATCGCCCAAAGGTACCCTACTACCCATTATACATCCCAAGGCGGCCTCTCACAAAGTCAAGTAACGGGTCTTTCCCAAGACAGCCGAGGGTATCTGTGGGTGGGTACGAAGTATGGCTTCTCTAAGTTTAACGGAGAAACATTTGAGCGTTATGCGCCTGATTATAAATATATTACTAATCAGGTAAATCATTTTGTTGAAGATAGTAAAGGCTATTTGTACATTTATTCTGAAGTGGGCCGTTTGAGTCGTTTTGACGGCAAAAACTTCACCCGATTGCGCACGGGGCGAAAAAGGTTTTCCGGCCTGTGCATTGATCACCAAGATCAACTCTTTTGCATCAACGACCAATACATCCTGCATACCGTAGAAGCCGACTCGGTAGTAGCAGTCAATTGGCTTTGGCTCAAAAACAAAAAAATACACCACCTTTTTTACGATAAAGTCAGTCGCTCGCTCATTGCTCAAATCGACTCAGTGGGCTTGGCGCGCATAAACCCCAGCCGGTACGAATTGGTGGCCCCGATTTTTGAAGCAAAAAATCAATCATCCGAAGAAAAACATTTCGAATGGCTCTATGCTGCCAACGGTCGCCCTGTCATAGAGGAGCGATCCTTGGGGCAAAGCACCTACTATGTGCAATTTGGAGGGGAAGGATGGCAGCCTTTTTTGCGTACCAAAGACAAACGCTGCGAGGTGCTGCGCACGGTATCTTTCGATTGGATTTTCAATTTTCAATCCAAAACCTACCTGCTGGAAGCCCATACGTCAAATTTTACGGTATTATTTTCGGTACCGCCGAATGATACCCGAAATATCCTTTATACCCCACAGGGGGCGTGGCTTGGCACCGAAAAAGGGCTGGTATATGCAGCACTCAACGGTTTTCGGTACTTTCCTGAAAACGAAGTGCCCTACGCTTGGAC
>JAIXPV010000337.1 GCA_027486105.1 Runella sp.
CAGTTTGATGTGTTGTTGCCCTTTAAATACTTTGAATTAAATGATAAATGGAGCTACAATTGGGACAGCAATAATTACCATACCTACCTCAAAATCAGGCCAGATGCCAACATAGCCGCTTTCAGCCAGAAGTTGGCAGGCCAACTAAAAAAATACAACAAAGGCAATGAAACACCGCTCCTACTGCAACCCCTGCGCGACATTCATCTGTATTCCGACTTCGATTTCGGCACAGATTGGGGCAAACACGGAAACATCCGCTACGTTCGGATTTTTATCATCGTGGGCTTGATTGTGCTGCTCATTGCCCTGTTCAATTTCATCAATTTATCCACCGCGCGGGCTATGCAACGAGCCCGAGAGGTAGGGGTTCGCAAAAGTGTGGGCGCGCTACGCTCAAGCCTGATAGCCCAGTTTTGGGGCGAGTCGTTGTTGATGACCTCGTTGGCGCTGGGCGTTGGATTGGTACTGCTTAACTCATTGATGCCCTTTTTCAACGAGTTGTCTGGTAAGGTAATGACGCTGCCTTTCCAACAACCGCTTTTTTGGGTTTCCATGGTGGGGGTGTTACTATTTATCAGCTTTTTAACTGGACTTTATCCCGCTTTTTACCTTTCTTCTTTTCGTCCGGTCAGCGTGTTGAAGGGTGTTTTCGATAAAAAATCAGGTGTCGGCTTTCGGAAAACCTTGGTCGTGACGCAGTTTGTGATGTCAATTGTTTTGATCATCGGCACGGTGGGGTTGTACAGGCAACTGCAATTCATGCAAAACAAAAATTTGGGTTTTGATAAAGAACAGCTACTCTACGTACGCCTCAAAGGCGATGTGCGCCAAAAAGCACTGACTCTAAAGGAGTTATTAACAAAACAGAGTAGCATTTCCTCGGTATCGGCTACCACGAGTACGTTGGTAGATATGCAAAACACTTCGCAAATAGAATGGGCTGAGAAGACTCCCAAAGATGAATTCCTGATTACCCAAATAAACGTTGACGCCGATTTTCTAAAAACAACCGGCATGACCTTGGCCGCCGGGCGCAACTTCTCTACGGCCATAACCGCCGATACCCTCAATAATTTCGGCAGCTACCTCCTCAACGAAACCGCCGCTCGTCGCATGGGCTGGACGCCCCAACAGGCACTTGGCAAAAAAGTGAATTTTTGGGGATTGGACGGAGAAATCCTAGGGGTACTGCGCGACTTTCATTTCCGTCCGATGAGCGTTAAGATTGACCCGTTCATTGTCCGTTTTCGTCCGAAAGAAAGGTATTTCAACCTGCTGGTCAAAACACGGCCCGCTCAAACCCAACAAGCCTTGGCCGACATTGCCCGAGTATATAAAAAATTTGAGCCCAATCAACCGTTCAGTTACGGGTTTGTCAATCAGGACTTACAACGTCAATATGCCCTTGAGCAACGCACCGGGAAGCTGCTTTTATGCTTTTCTATCCTTACGATTTTGATTGCCTGCCTCGGTTTGTTTGGTTTAGTCACTTTTACCGCCGAGCAACGCATCAAAGAAATCGGCATCCGAAAAGTAATGGGGGCTTCTATTGCCAACATCACCGGTTTGCTATCCAAAGATTTTATCAAGTTGGTGTTGATTGCCAACGGTATCGCGTTTCCATTGGCCCACTACGGACTGAATCATTGGCTACAGGATTTTGAATACCGTATCGGTATTGAGTGGTGGATGTTTGCTGGGGCAGGCGTTTCGGCTATTGGAATTTCATTGCTAACGGTGAGTTTTCAGGCCATCAAAGCAGCGTTGATGAATCCAGTCAATAGTTTGAAAACCGACTAAATACTGCGGGAGCGGGCCTTGCGTCTGCCCTTTCCCCAACATAATTGTATCATGCCAACCCAAACCCAACCACCCCGCTTAGCCGATAAGCTACTCAAATGGTTTTGCGCCCCAGATCTGTTGGAAGAAGTCCAAGGCGACTTGCACGAGGAGTTTGTGTTCCAAGTCAAACACATCGGAGTGCGCCAGGCTCGATGGGTTTATTGGTGGGAAGTGTTAGGATTTATGAAACCACGATACATCAAAAGAAAATCAACGAAATTTCCAAAAACCTATTTATATAGCCCAACCATGATACGCAACTATTTCAAAATCGCTTTTCGTAACCTATTGAAACACAAAGGCTACTCTTTTATCAACATTTTTGGTTTGGCTACTGGTATGGCCGTGGCAATGATCATTGGCCTATGGGCATGGGATGAATTGAGTTTCAACAAATCCTTCAAAAACTATGAGCAACTAGGCCAATTGTATCAAAACCGAACATTTAATGGCAAAGTTGGTACTTATCCCATTATGCCAATGCCGATAGCTAAAGAGCTAAAAACCAATTACCCCGATGTGAAAGAAGCAGTGATGGCTACAATCAGCAATCATATCATTGCATTTAATGAAACCAAAATCACACAACGAGCCCTATATGCAGAACCCGCTTTCACCAAAATATTTTCTTTAGAAATGCTCAAAGGTGCTCAGAATGGACTGGATGGAGTAAATACAATTATGCTTTCAAAAAAAGGGGCGGAGGCATTGTTTGGTAACGAAGACCCCATCGGTAAAATAATCAGGGTTGATAATAAATCCGACTTATCAGTTACGGGGGTTTTTCAGGATTTTCCAAAAAATTCTGAATTCTCGGATATTAAAATACTGATGCCTTGGGCTGCTTACCTTGCTGTAGATGGTGGTGCACGAGCCTCTATCGATAATTGGGGCAATAATAACTGGAAATGTTATGTACAATTGAATCCAAATGCTGTTTTGGCACAGATTCAGAGCAAAGTTAAACCGTTACTATATCAAAAAGTAGGCACCAGCGAAAAAATAACTAAGCCCGAAATTTTGTTACATCCCATAAGCAAATGGCACCTATACGACAATTTTACGGATGGGATAAATGATGGTGGCATGATTCAGTTAGTTTGGCTATTTGGCTTTATCGGTCTTTTTGTTTTGTTGTTGGCCTGTATCAATTTTATGAATTTAAGCACCGCTCGTTCCGAAAAACGTGCCAAAGAGGTGGGTATCCGCAAAGCCGTGGGTTCGATTAGAATTCAACTAATAAATCAGTTTTTGAGTGAATCTCTTCTGGTCGTTTTTATGGCATTTCTGCTTTCTATCTTGCTTGTAGCCTTCTCTTTACCATGGTTTAACGAGCTATCTGATAAGCAAATGGAGATGCCTTGGCTAAATATTACCTTTTGGGCCATAAGCCTTGGATTTGTTTTTATCACTGGTTTATTGGCAGGCAGCTATCCTGCATTATACCTTTCGTCATTCAATCCAGTCAGGGTATTGAAAGGAGCCTTCAAAGTCGGGCGTTTTGCTGCTTTGCCCCGCAAGGCACTGGTGATTGTGCAATTTACAGTATCGGTCACGCTTATTGTAGGCACAATTATCATCTATCAGCAAATCCAGCACGTAAAAAATCGCCCTATTGGTTACGACAACAATCGATTGATTTTCTTAGAAAAAAATACCCCAGAGCTTCAACAACTTAATTATGATGTACTCAGAGATGAGCTACTTGCAACAAATGTCGTAGAAAATATGAGCCAATCCGAAAATCCCATTACTACTACTGGCAGTCTCAGTACAGGCATCACCTGGGAAGGCATTGACCCTAAATCTAGCCCATTGTTTGACGTAAAGAGGGGTACACACGATGATGGCAAAACGGTGGGTTTTCAGTTTGTAGAAGGAAGGGATTTTTCAAGAAATTTCAGTACCGACTCTGCGGGTGTTATTGTCAATGAAACTGCTGCCAACATAATAGGGAGAAAAGGCATTTTAGGTAAAACAATCACCTATTATAACAAAAAAAAGTACCATATCATTGGTGTAGTAAAAGATATAGGGTGATTGCATCAAACGTTAAGTTGACTCAGTAGCGTCATTAAATAGGCATCATCCC
>JAIXPV010000735.1 GCA_027486105.1 Runella sp.
ATTAAAGCCGCAGAAGCGGAGCAGAGTCGAAACAGAGCCCTCAACCAAGCTTATGCCTCAATCGAGCGTTTAGGGGCCAATTCTGACACCCGAAAAAGCACTCCTACGGCCATCGGCTCAATTTTTTCTGACCTCTTCGGACCTGCCCCTAAAGTTGAATAAGCTAATTTTTACCGGTAAGTACTAATTATTAGTACTAATAAGAACTTATTAGAACCTATTAGTAGTGGATTAGAAACTTAAAAGGTCTTTTAGTGTGGTCTTCGACCTTCATTTTGACCGAAATTGTATTTTTCCGCGAAACAAGTCCCAATAAGTTCTAATAAATTTTAATCTGTTCTAATCATTAGAACAAGAGAGGGGGGCGCGCGGCCCGGCAAAATGTGGATAAATTTTCAATCAATTGATAATCAGATACTTACAATCAATTAATTTCTAAAACTATGACAAACACCTTCGCCGCAAACAGGAAAGACTTTGTGGACAAAATTAATGCTAAGTATGTCGCTACTTTTTATCATCAGGACAAATGGTTTGACCAATCCAAAAACAGAGGAACAAATGCCTCCATTTGTTACCTTAAAAACCTCATAAGTCCTGAATATGACAATGCCAATGGTCCTACTCAACTTATCATGGAGTTTCAAAAGACTATTGATATTCTGGAAAATAAGCTGGAAGGGATTCACAGGAAAAATAAAGTCACATCAATTGTTCTTTACAAAAATCTTACAAAAGCAGGGACTTATAAGCAGGATAAAGACGGCCAAGTAGTTGAAAATATTGCGGTTTGCAGTCTTCAAATCAAGCCCGGTACTTTGAAACCTTTTACACGGCACATCAATGAAAAAATTAAGCAAGAAGATCAACCCCTCGCAAACTTGCTCAATGAAGTGATGTATGAATGGGAAAAGCTTTTAGCCGAACATTATTTTTAGCCTGAGTAATGTATCCCTCATCCATCTACTACAAACGGTTGACTGACAAGGCGATCATCAAAATAAGCTACGAAGATACTGTCAACATCGAAAATACCCTCAAAGCAAAGATGTATCCAGTATTTGAAAGCCCCAATAATGTTATTATCCGCTTACCATTGGTAAAAACAATATGGAATAAAATTCCAGAATGGCAGCATTCCCCAAAAATGTGGCAAGTGCCCAAAGGTCAAACAACCGCCAATGAAAATGGAATGGAGATAAAGGTATCGGTTTGGATTGCCATCGTCCTTTTTGAAATATGTGAAGCTTCCAACTCTAAAAACCTGCTTCGCCTCAAAGGAAATATTCATGATCACTTAAAAGACAATTTTAATCTCATTCTTCCAATTACAACTGACAATCTCCAATGAGAATCGAAAAACACCACGTATACCGCACCATTTTCCTGATCGCCGGTCTGATTGGACTGCAAATCTTGACGTTGTTTCATGAACCCGCTCAAATCGGTGAAATTCTGACCGTGCAGCGTACCGAAGACAGCACCGAAGTGAGGGCAGTAATCACGGCCGAAAAAGCCCAAATCAAGCTCTTTTTTGTGAAGCCTGTTCCCTACGTAAGCCCTGCTCGGATTGACGTGATCGCCAAAGACCTCAAAGGGCATGAGCTTCTTGCCTCCAGAGAGGCCATTTTGCTTGCTGTGCCGGATTCCATTTACAAAGCGTATAATCTCCCCAAATAACCAAGTACTACAATGGCTATCAATAAGTTACCCAAAGATAAAAAACTAACAATCAGTCACTATCTGAATAAAACCATCAAAAAAGGAGCAGATAACGAAACACCAACCTACCCGGTGTATTTGAGAGTAGTGTTTTTGCGCAATAGTGCCCAGATTAGAAGTTTGACAAATAAATACATGGCTGTCAGTGAATTTGAAGCCTTAAAAAATACAGACAACGATTTACTAAAGGAATTGGCATTCATAAAATATTACGTTGAAAATGAATGGAATGCTTTATTGAATACAAGTGGAGAACCTGAAAAATTCAATGTTGGAGTCGCATTAAAAGACTTTAATCTTCGATTAATTATGAATACTTGGAGCAATAACGAACTACCATTTCAGGGTCAACCAATAGATGAAGGCAATGCGCTTCCAATCATCGAAATGGCCCAAAATTTCAACAATAAGCTATCGGCAGAAACCTCATTTGTGGTTTTGGTTCCGAATGCTAAGTTGTACACGGTTGGAAAACGCTATCAAATCAATCTCAAAGGCAAACCCTTAATGAATGTATGGCTCGAAAGCAAATCTACTTTCAGCTTTGACAAAATCACCTCATTTGTGGCAAGAATTGACAGGGGTATGGAGTTGCAAGCCTATAAAAATGCTATCCGTTTTGAAATGAGAAACAATGTAGACTCAACTTCATTTGCGCTATTGTCGCTTATTATTATCAGAAATACGCAGGAGGCTTAAAGCCATCGAAAAAAGATGATTCCTATCGTTCAAGCATCCCTTTTTACGGGCATTGGTGGCTTTGACCAGGCTTCTGACCAATTGGGATGGACCAACCTCTTCAACTGCGAAATAGACCTATGGTGCCAGCTGTATTTACTTCAACAATTCCTCCAAACAAAAAAATAATGAAAAAACCGCCAACTTGATGCAATGCCATACCGTGGGTGCGTCGATGTGATTTCAGGAGGGTGCCCCTGCCAGCCCTTCAGTATCTGAGGAAAAAAGAAGTCAAAGACGCCCCTCACTATCTTTAGAGTGTTCCAGTTTAGACTGGCCAGTCGAAAAGCATGATTTTACAAAATTATGTCATCAAAAACAACCTTAGCGTAAATATGACGCCAGCTTTAAGGCTCAAGTCTTAAGCAAGGCTTAAAGGGGGCAAAGCATACCTAAAGTAGCCAAAGAATTAGGCATAATTGAAGGTACTATTTACCACTGAAAAAGTACATCCACTACGAACCGAAGCATGAAAGAAAATAGTCGTTTACCTTCATATATACAATCTACTAACTTTACAAATCTATTCATTTATCAATAATAAAATACCGGAAACCCGGTATTGACAATAATGAATTCCTATGTTAGTTTTGATGTATTGAGGTAGTCGCTCATTTCAACAGATAAAAATGCCTGACTGCCCGGGGATTTTTTAAAAATAAAAAGTTAAGTTATCTTCGGTAAACAGTACTCAACGTTAATTGATATGAAAATCAAAAAATACACCATTTCTGTTCTCAGCTATGTATTGCTGGGGTTTTGCGGCTGCAAAAAATCAGATGTCCCTCCTATCAAAAGTTTAAGCTGTAAATGGCCTGCCGATTATTCAGTAGAAGCAAAAGTCATTGATATCATCGCCACCGTTTATCAGGTAGTTCAGAAGGATACTGCATATGTAATTCAAAATCCAACTCCGTCAAATGGGTTTCTGTCTTTTTGGTTGGCTTGTAATATGCCTGAGAAAGCAAAAAAGAACGGGATCAAAGTCAAAATAAGTGGCTATATAATCTCATTTCCGGGGATTGAAAATGTTGTGTTTAAACATGGACGACCCTTTGAATTGATATCCATCGAATATTTATAAGTAACACTATTATCACCTAAACTCTTTCTTCCAATGAAACCCCTTTTATTCACTATTCTATTAGTGCAGGGCTTCTATGCCCTTACTTTCAGTCAGGTAAATTTTCAGGCTGCCGAGGCTAAATTGGATTCTGCAGAGCATAAAAAGCTCAATGTGCTTCTGGAATCCTATGAAGTTATTACACTCAATCCGCAGGTAATTAAAAAAAAAAAAAAAAAGAATCCACA
>JAIXPV010000514.1 GCA_027486105.1 Runella sp.
TAAATCGGTTGTTGATAACGTCTTTGTCAAACAAGTCAATCAGTCCGTCGCTAAACATTTCGGTATGTACGCCCAGATTTTTGTGGTTATAAAGACACTGCAAAACCGCATTGGGGATGGAGCCGATACCCATTTGGAGGGTGCTGCCGTCTTCAATCAATTCAGCAACGTATTGGCCGATTTTTTGGTCACTTTCCGACACTGAGCTGCTGAAATTGGCTTCGTGCAGGGCATCTTCACAATAAACCATCGCGTGAAATTTACTGGCGTGTATCATGCCGTCGCCCTGCGTGCGTGGAACATTGGGGTTTACCTGAGCAATAACATAACGGGCGGTATTGACGGCCGAGCGGGCAATGTCGACCGAAAGCCCTAAGGAGCAATAGCCGTGTTGGTCGGGTACTGACACGTGCACCAAAGCAACGTCGATGGGTAAAATTCCCTGATTAAATAACTCTGGGATTTCACTTAAAAACACGGGGACATAATCGGCCCGTCCTTCATTAACGGCTTTTCGAATACTTTCCGAAACAAAAAGAGAGTTGATGTGAAAATGGCCCTGGAATTCGGGTTTATCAATGAACACATCGCCATAAACGGTGATGGATACAACCTCAACGTCTTGTAAGCGAGGAGCTTCCTGAGCGAGGTGTTTTAAAAGGAACGAAGGGGTTTGTGCACTTCCTTGAACAAAGATTCGTTGACCAGATTGAACGCAGGAAAGAGCCTCTTGCGGAGAAACGTAGCTGATTTTGGGGCGCATGGGGGTGGGCCGTTTGGTTTGGCGCAATGGTAGGCGCTGTAATGATTTGAAAAAATGATAATTATCAGGAAATAACGGAGGAAATATCGGCAAAAGATGCGATTTTAACTACTTTTATCTCTTTAAATCAAGGCTACGTCCTCATTGCATCGTTTTGTGAGCCGTATTTATTTGTTTTGGTTTTTAAATTGTATTCTCAACCATAAACACTTCATTTTACTTACTTATGCGAAACCTTTACCTTCGGCAAACCTACCTGTTTTTTGTCATTTTTTGTACCTTAAACGTCAAGCTCAAAGCCCAGATCCTTGCGCCACTTTCGGTGGAGAAAATCATGCGCGACCCCAAATGGATGGGTGTAGCCCCTTCTAATCCCTACTGGAGCGAAGACGGCACCAAAATTTTCTTTAGCTGGAATCCTGAAAAAAACACAGGTGACTCACTTTACGTCTACGAACTTTCTACCAAGCAAACCCGCAAAGTAACGCCGTTGGAGCGCAGTTTGCTGCCGAGTGCTGTGGGCGATTACAACCGAGCTTTCACCCAAAAATTGTTCGTAAAAAACGGAGACATTTATTGGGTTGACGTGAAAACTGGCCAAACTCGGCAGTTGACCAATACCGTAGACGCAGAATCAAACGTTACTTTTAGCGCTGATGGCATCAAAGCTATTTTTAGACGCGGGCAAAACTTGTTTTCGCAACATTTGCTCACGGGGGAGTTGACTCAACTTACAAATTTTTTGCCAGGAACAAAGAAAGCCGACGCGGCCGCAAACGAGCAGGATAAGTGGTTGAAAAAAGATCAATTGGCGTTGTTTGAGGTGTTGAAAGAGCGTGCTGACAAAAAAAAGGAAGCGGATAAAATCACCAAATCAAACCAACCGAAACGCCCGAAAGAAATTTATACCAACGATGCCATCTTGGATTATATCCTCTTGTCGCCTACGGCGGAGTTTATCACTTACCGTTCGACCAAAGGGGGAAGGGGCGCAAAATCAACCGTTGTTCCCAGTTATGTAACCGAATCGGGCTACACTGAAAACCTACCCGCTCGCACGAAAGTGGGTGCTTCTCAAAACAACTCTCAGTTGTTCATCTACAACATTAAGAAAGATACCGTACTCGAAGCTTCCACCAAAGACCTGACGGGTATCAACGTAAAACCTGAATACTTGAAAGAATACAAAGCCGATACATCTAAAAAAGCCGCCGCCCGCAAAGTGCAGTTTATCAACGTCCGGTGGTCGGAAGATGGTAAGTACGTGGTCGCAATGATGCGATCACAAGACAATAAAGACCGTTGGATTGCTTCTCTCGACCCCGAAACCGCCAAATTTAAAGTCCTTGATCACCTGCGCGACGAAGCTTGGGTAGGTGGCCCAGGTAGTTTTTGGTTAGAATGGATTGACAACGAAACCATTATTTTTCATTCCGAAGCCACTGGTTATTCGCATTTGTACTCCGTCAATGTCCGCACAGGTGAGCGCAAAACCCTCACGTCAGGGAAGTTTGAAGTGCAGCAGGCGCAGCTCTCAAAAGATAAGAAAACCATCTATTTTCAGTCAAACGAAGTACATCCAGGTGAGCAGCATTTTTATAAGATGGCCGTTACGGGCGGGGAGCGTACCAAGCTGACGAGCATGGTGGGAGCCAATGATGTCACGCTTTCGCCCGATGAATCTAAGTTGTTGATTCGATATTCTTCGGCCACAAAACCCTGGGAGTTGTACCTTCAGGAGGCGAAGCCCAACGCTACGGCTACGCAACTCACGAAGTCGCTTTCGCCCGAGTTTAGCTCGTATCAGTGGCGTGAGCCCCAGATTGTGACAGTAAAAGCGAGTGACGGTGTCGATATTTACGCCCGTTTATACATTCCAAAAAAGAAAAATGGTGCGGCGGTGGTGTTTGTTCACGGGGCTGGTTACCTTCAAAATGCCCATAAATGGTGGAGTCAATACTTCAGAGAGTATATGTTTCATAACCTGTTGGTGGATTTGGGCTATACCGTACTCGACATGGACTACCGGGCATCGGCGGGGTATGGCCGCGACGTGCGCACGGGGATTTATCGGTTTATGGGTGGAAAAGATTTGGACGATAACGTTGACGGGGCAAAATTCTTGGTTGAAAAACACGGAATTGACGCCAAGCGCATCGGTATTTACGGCGGCTCCTACGGTGGTTTTATCACGCTGATGGCCATGTTTACTAAGCCAGGTGTGTTCAAAGCAGGAGCGGCTTTGCGCCCCGTGACCGACTGGGCGGCGTACAATCACCCTTATACGGCTAATATTCTTAATGAACCAGCCACCGATTCGCTGGCGTATCGGCGTAGTTCACCTATTTATCACGCGGAGGGATTGAAAGACCATTTATTGATTTGTCACGGCATGGTTGATGTCAACGTGCATATTCAGGATTCTTACCGGTTGGTACAGCGCTTGATTGAGCTGAAAAAAGACAATTGGGAAATGGCTTCCTATCCGATGGAAGACCATGGTTTTGTGGAGCCAACCAGTTGGACGGATGAATATAAACGTATTCTGAAGTTGTTTCAGGAGAAGTTGAAGAAGTAGTAATCAGACAAAAAAGCGCGCAAAAGGGCAGGTCGATTTGAGCCTGCCTTTTGTCTAAATAAGGTTTTGAACAACCTCGGTGCCAGTTGCCTGTGGCATTGTTGGTATTTTGTTACCAACAATCTACCTTTCAAAGTAAAGATTAGTAAAAGTTTTAGGTCGTATGAAGCGCCCGCTGTACAAGCGTGGCAGTGCCGAGGGTGTCGCTGGTTTTTCAAAACCAAGGTTTGGGGTGCTTACAACCCAATATACTGCATAAAAAAAGAGCCGCAACACGTTGCGGCTCTTCGTACAAACAGAAAGCCTTAATCAATGAGTCTAAACAAACGATTCCAACGGATTTTGTTGAGAATTGATTTTGGATTGGGGTCAATGGACATCCAGATAAAGACCGCTTTGCCGACGATGTGGTCGGCGGGCACAAAGCCCCAAAAGCGTGAATCTGCCGATTCGTAGCGGTTATCGCCCATCATAAAGTAATAATCCTGCTTGAAAGTATAACTTGTGATGGCTTTGCCGTCGATGCTGATGGAGTTTTTGTCTACGACTACCTTTGAGGCGTCATTGTGGTCAAAGAACTTAATCACATGGCCATATTTTGACACATTAGCCGAGTCGAGTTGAATGGTCAGGCCTGCTTTGGGAACTTGAATTGGGCCCCAAAAATCAGGATTTTGCTTAGCACCCGCTGGAAACAGTCCTATTTCGGTGCTGTTGGGTGCATAACGATATTCGTGTCTTACGTCCTTAATAAAGGGGTGTTTCAACAAGCCTTCCACAATTTGGGGGGTCGTACGAATTTGGTATAGAAACTTATTGGGAGCCAAGGAATCGCTGGGATACGAACTGTAATCCTGAATGTCTTCATTTTCAAAGAAACGGTCATCCAATAAGTCTGTAGACCACATACGGTAGTAAAACTGCGCTTTAGCGGGAACTTCGGCGGGTTTGCCGTTCACGTACACATCGGCGCCTTTAATATCAACCAAGTCGCCACCGACGGCAATACAGCGTTTGATGAAGTTGGTGCGCAAATCAACGGGGAATGCTTTGTAGCCGCCGTTGCCCTGTGCGGGATCTTCAAACGGCTCATCGGGGTCGCCGGGGTAGTTGAACACCACCACATCGTTGCGTTTTACGTCCGAAAAGCCCGGCAGGCGGTACATCGGAAGTTGAATCAGGGTCGAAAAAGACGGAATATTGGTTCCCCAGATGGTTTGGTGGGTCAGTGGCACTTGCAAGGGCGTTCCTGGGGTGCGGGCACCGTAATGCAGTTTACTCACAAACAGGAAGTCGCCAATCAACAGGCTCTTCTCCATCGAAGACGAAGGAATGGTGTAGGCTTCTAAAAATAACCAACGGATTAAGGTAGCTGCCACGACGGCAAAAACAATGGAATCAAGCCACTCTCTAAAGGCAGATTTTTTTGGGTTAGGTTTTGACATTTCCGGTAGTATTGAATGCAATTTTGGTGAATGAAAAACTTAGTCTTCGCCGAGCAAATCGTCCATGCCGTAGACTCCCTTACGAGGAGAGAGCCATTCGGCCGCGACGACGGCTCCTAAAGCAAATCCTTGACGGCTATGTGCTACGTGCTGAATCTCGATGCTATCAACAGCGGAATCATAGCGGATAACGTGAGTGCCAGGCACCTCACCTTCGCGCAAAGATACAATCGGGATTTGATTTTCAGCAACATCGGCCTGATTGGCCCATTCCGTTTTGGTGGGGAGGTGCTCTATCAGCCCTTCGGCAAGCGTAATGGCCGTGCCACTGGGCGCATCTAACTTATGGATGTGATGAATTTCGGTGGTATGAACGCTGTACTGTGGGTGGGGCGCAATGAGCTTGGCCAAGTACTTGTTCAATCTAAAAAACAAGTTGACGCCGATGCTGTAATTGGAGGCGTAGAAAAAAGCAGCTCCGTGGGTGTGGCAAAGTTGTTCGATTTCGGGGCGGTGATGTAGCCAGCCCGTGGTGCCGCACACGGTAGGCAGGCCTTTGTTCATGCACCATTTGAGGTTTTCGTAGGCAGCTTCGGGGGCGCTAAATTCAATGACGGCATCTACATTGTCGCGGCTGAAAGTGTCCAGCTCGTGGCGATTGGTAACGTCAATTTTTCCGATAATTTGGTGACCGCGACTCAGGGCGATTTGTTCGATTACTTTGCCCATTTTGCCGTAGCCAAGAAGAAGAATATTCATTAATTTGAAAATTTATTATGTGCCAAAGCACAGGTATGCGTTAAAGGTGAATGAATGAGCAATCAGTGAATTATTATTTAATTGGTATCACTATCTTAGCCCCGATGATGCCGCCCGTAAATGAATTATAGCCAGCATCGGGCTGAACCTGGAATGATATATCTTCCGACATATCAAAGGTTTTTAAGTGAGCCGCTACGTTGGCTTCGATGATATTTAGCGCCCAAACGGCGGTTAACATCACAAAATTCAAATCCCGGTAGCGGCGATAAAAATCTTTCCCTTTCGTAATCTGCTCAATGGTTAGGGTCCGCGTTATCTTTTGACCCCGTATGTATACGGGTGCTTCTGTTCGTAATGCCGCGCCTGTTACAGGGTTATAACTGTCGATATAGGGCGTTAAATAATCGTGGTAACGAATATTAAAATAGCGGATAAAATAAATCACCGTTCCAAAACCCGCGTACACAAAAGGCATTTTCCAGTACTGTTTGTTGTAGGCTTGCCCAAGGCTTGGCACCACAAGCGAATATATCGCGGCTTTGCGGGGGCTGTGCTTGGCCGCAGGCTTGGTTGGGCTAACGATTTTAGTCAGGGAATCTTTCAGTCCCTGAGCATTTTTGAGCGAATCAGGGCGCAGGGTATCGGCAAGTGTTGCCAAACGGGCAAAGCGCTTTTGTAGGGAGTCTGTTTTAACTTGCTGGCTCATTACTCCTGACACCCCAACCACACACCAGCAAATGATCAATAATCCCGACCGTTTCACGATTCAAATTTTAAAACCTTTAAAATCCGTTCCAACTCATCCTGCGAAGTAAAAGGGATTTTTATTTCTCCTTTCTGTTTGTCGTCGGTTTTAATAGAAACCTTTGAGCCAAAATACGAAGAAAGTTTAAACTGCAACGACCGCATTTCCTGCTTTACCACGCTCGGGCGACGGTCGTGGGAGTTGGGGTCGGGCGTTTCCATCTGGAGACTCCGCACGGCATCTTCTACTTTGCGTACCGACCAAGCTTCTTCGATGGTTTTACGAAACAGTTTAAGCTGTACGTCTGGATTGTCAATGTTGATGATGGCTCGGGCGTGGCCCATCGTGATTTGGTCGTCGCGCAGGGCGGCCTGAATCATGGGCGGGAGTTTGAGCAAACGAATGTAATTGTTGACCGTTGTACGGTTTTTGCCGACGCGCTCCCCCAATTCGTCTTGCTTGAGCCCACAATCCGAAATCAGTCGCTGATAACTCAGGGCAATTTCGATGGCGTTGAGGTTTTCGCGTTGTATGTTTTCAATCAAGGCCATTTCCAGCATTTGCTGGTCGTTGGCCGTCCGGATGTACGAAGGAATGTGGGTCAGACCTGCTAGCTTTGAAGCCTGCAAACGTCGCTCTCCCGAAATCAACTGGTAGCGGTCTCGGCCAATCTGACGTACGGTGATGGGTTGGATAATGCCCTGAATACGAATGGATTCCGATAATTCATTGAGGGCTTCTTCATCAAAACGCGTACGCGGTTGAAAAGGGTTTACATCTATCTGCTCAACGTGAATTTCGCTCATCATGCTCACGTTATCGTAAGGCAGAGGGCGAGTTGAACGGTTGACGTTATCGCTGTCATGGAGTAATGCACCCAAACCACGTCCGAGTCCTGTCATTCTTTTAGGAGCCGCTTTTCCAATATTTTCCATGTGTAGAAGATTTTTTATGAATGTTGGGTTGAATGAAAGACGTAAATTTTTGTAAACCTGTTACTTATGCCAATAAAGCGAAACAAAACAGCCCGCTGGGAAATTAATTGGCTTTTCGTACGGTTTGTTCGTCCTGTTCAAGCAGCCCATTCTTACTTAAAATTTCGCGGGCAAGGTTGAGATAACTGACCGCGCCCTTGCTGTCGGAATCCTGCGCAATGGTAGGAACACCGTAGCTCGGAGATTCACTGAGACGGATATTTCGGGGTATGATGGTATTGAAAACCATGTGTTTGAAATGCGCTGTTACCTCATTGACGACTTGGTTAGAAAGGCGTACGCGCATGTCATACATGGTCAGTAGGATGCCTTCGATGGCCAAATTGGTATTGAGTCGGGTTTGGATAATCTTGATGGTATTGAGCAATTTACCCAAACCTTCCAACGCAAAATATTCACACTGCACGGGTACAATCACCGAATCGGCGGCCGTGAGGCTGTTGATGGTAATCAAACCCAGTGAGGGAGAACAGTCAATGATGACAAAATCGTAGTCTTCTTTGATGGGCCACAAAGCTTCCTTCATTTTTTCCTCGCGGTTTTTGAGATTAATCATTTCAATCTCTGCTCCTACAAGGTCGATGTGGGAAGGCAAAAGGTACAGATTCTCGAAGTTGGTTTCTACGATGGCTTCTTGAGGAATGACGCCTTCTACCATACATTCGTAAATGCTGTATTCGATTTCTTTGGGGTTGAAGCCCAAACCAGAAGTAGAGTTGGCCTGAGGGTCAGCGTCTACGATTAAGGTTTTAAAATCCAGTACTGCTAAACTTGCTGCCAGGTTGATGGCAGTGGTCGTTTTACCGACGCCACCTTTTTGGTTGGCTATTGCTATAATTTTGCCCATTGTTGTTAGGTTTACCGCCTTCAAATATCCATCTTTATTCGGACTCTGCCAAACTGTTCCACGTAAAAAATGTTAAATGTTTCACGATTTGTTAGTAAGCAGTTGGCAGTTAACCCTTAGCAAAGCAACGATTTTGGTTTTTTGAAGTGACCTACTTCCTAATTGAACATGATAAATGTAAAAATGACCTAAATGAGTGGTAGTGAGGCTTCTTTGGAAACGCGTAAATTTTAACAATCATTTAATAAGTCTTTGGGAGCGCATTTCGTGTGCGCTTTCTGGGATGATTTAACCTTTAATAGCCGCACCCGCCAATATATGCTTTAAAAATACTACCGCTTTGGGCTTCAAAACCTGGTTGAAGCATAACTGTTTTTCCGCCGTTGAGCAGTACGTTTGTGCCTGCCGAAACCGTTGTTGGCTCGCCGTTTTGCGTGACAATTGCTGTGGCAGCGTCATATTTCCCAGACGTGATGGCTCCTGATACAAGGCGGCTCTCGGGGCAGGGGGGAGATACACCCGTTTCCTGAATAAGAATGTTGTCCAAAAACAGGCGATTGCCCCATCCGCCCACATCTTCAAAGACCAACTCTACGGTTTTGCCAGCATAAGCCGATAAATTAACGGTTTCTTTTCGCCATTGGCTGCAATCTGCTGGGGTAAAAAGCCCCGTTTGATCGGGAGCAGTGGCCAGTGTACTTCCTGATTTATCATAAAGGAGTTGTTGAGTTCCGTCGCACGAAATGGCCCAAACCCTAAGTTTGTCGAACTTTAAGGCATCATAACGGGCATAGGCTACATCAAAAGTAAGGCGGGCAAAATCCATGTTGGAAAGGTCAATAAAACGCCTGAGCCGGTCTATCTTGCCAGTATTATCAGCGGCTCGGTTATTGATTACGGCGGCGTTGGCATGACAGGTGTTGCTTTCATTAGTCCATACAACGGCATCATTGTCAAGGTTTTGGTTAATCCAATGGGTTAAGTTTGCAACAAACTGCTCATTTACAGGCTCAGCAATATGCCGTGCCGCGTCGGTAGGAAAAGCATCGTAAATGTCTTTGATGCCGTCGTTGTCGCGGTCGATTCCTTTTACGTAATTCAGTAGGGTAGTCAAAGCCTGCGGGGCATTGGCGGGTGAGGGTGAGCCAGCTTGGTTCAACGTGCTTTCGCCGTGACAAGACGTGCAAGTTCGTACTTCA
>JAIXPV010000284.1 GCA_027486105.1 Runella sp.
GTTGCGGTTGTTGTCGATCAGGTCGCCGCCGGCTTCCAGGAACACATCGCCGCCCGAGATCACCTGGTTCACCCACAAGTTGCCCGAGGGTTGTCTGATGGCGATGCCACCCCGCGCTCTGGCGGTCAAGCCCCCAAAAGTGGAGTCTTGCGTCTGGATGTTCAAGGTCGACTTGAGCGAGCCATCCAAGTTGAACTCGCCAATGCCGCCTGTGGGGGCCGCCAGGTAAACCTTCTTGCCTGTCACATGCACAGCGCCCGGAGTCAAGCCCAGGATGTCGCCCGAACCGTCCAGCCAGACCTCACCCGTGGTGGACACCTGGTTGATGCGCAAGGGCCCGCTGTTGGAGTGGAACGCGATCGAACCACTGTCGGACACTGCCGTGAACGAACCATTGCCGGTGATCAGGTTGATGGGCGCGGCCTGAATGCCAATGCCCGTTTTGGCACGGAAGGTCAAACCAACGCCCTCCACCACCGAGCCGCCCGACAACTGCGTGATGCTGCCGTTGCTCGAGGTCAAAGACACATTGCCGCTGGCGTTCGAGACGTTGCCGCCCAAACGGATATCGCCCACGCTGGTCACCGTCAAATCACCGGTGTCGTAACCCACCAGTTCCACATTGATCGCATGGTCAGCCTTGACGCGCTGGGTGTACAGATACTTGTAGCCCACCTCGGAACGGCGCTGGATGTAGTAGGTCTTCTTGATGCACAAGAAGCCGCACTTGCGCCAAGAGCGGTAATAGGTTTCGCGTTCTTGATCGGTGACCGATTTGAACACTTGGATAGAGAAGGTGCCGTTGTTCACGGGCCGCGTCGTGCTGACAAAAACGTCTTCCGGCATGGCCGTGGTCGTTTTGACCACCGTGTTGACACTGTTCCAGCTGGTGCTGCCACCGGGAATGAAGCCCAGCCAGGAAGAGTTCTGGTAGTAATAAGACTTCTCGGCCGTCGTCTCGTAACCGGCCGACCAAGAATAGGTGCTGTTGGCCAGCGGGTTGTAGTTGAAACGCGCCTTCACGCTGCCCGATGGGCTGCCCAGCGAATTGTTGGCCACCGAGATCACGCGCGCACCGGGCGCACGGCCATCGGTCGTGGTGCCTTTGAAGACACCGTTGGCGTCTTTCTCGTAAGTGGTGACCTCGTAGGAGGTGACCACGCCCCCGCTGTAAATGGGCTTGCTCAAGTCGGTGATGCGCACCACACCCTTGTCGCCCCCGGTGTCCAGGCCCATCAGGTCGATGCCGTAGCTGGTCTGGTTGTCGATGTTCATGCGGGCGTAGCCGTCCAGCGCGCGGATCACACCGCCACCGGTGTTGATCACCGAGCCCACCAACTCCACCAAGCCACCGGTCACATTGGTCGGGGCCACTTTCAGGCGGCCCGTCTCTGCGTCAAAGTAAATGATGGGTTGCACACGCCTTGCCGCCATGGCATTGATGGCGTTATGTGGACCCTGAATCGGTAATTTATCCGCGCTTATCTCAAAAGTACGGTGATGACACGTCAGTTGCAATTTTCCTTCATGAAAAAAACCGCCGTTGCTATCCTTTTTTACGAAAGAAATGGGTAAGTGATTCACCATGAACGATTTCTTATCTAATTCGGAAGCGATGGCTTCATTATCTACAAAATAAATAAAATCGTCGCTGGGTTGCATATTTTGAAGTAGCCGAAACTTAGAATCGACGTATTTCTGAAAAGTATACTCATACCGATCCAAGTGGTCGGGGGTAATGTTTAATAATATACCAATATCGGCTTTGAACTGGTACATATTATCCAATTGGAAGCTGCTTAACTCTAGCACAAACCAATCAAATTTATCTTCAATTACCTGTTTAGCAAAGCTTTCGCCGATATTACCCGCCAAGCCTACATTAAAGCCTGCAGACTTGAGTAAATGATAAGTGAGTAAGGTCGTGGTTGTTTTTCCGTTACTGCCCGTTATCGCGATTTTTCTTGCTTTTGTGTACCGCGAAGCGAATTCTATTTCTGAAATAACGGGTGTTCTCTGAGCATATAGCTTTTTGACCAACGGAACCGTATCAGGAATTCCTGGGCTTTTAATAACCTCATCGGCAGCCAAGATTCGTGCTTCGGTGTGTTTCCCTTCTTCAAAGTCAATGCCATGAACATTCAGGATATTACGAAACTCATCGGATAAAGTGCCTTTATCTGATAAAAATACATTAAATCCTTTGGCCTGGGCTAGCAATGCTGCGCCTACACCACTTTCACCTCCGCCTAAAACAACGGTTTTAAAGGTATTTCGGGAAATCATTAATAAATAATAGAGTAAAGAAAGAAAACAAAACTTTAAGCCAAATTAAGGCTTTTTTGCAAGAAATAGCAAGGGTAAAGAAATGACAAAAATCCTTAAATGACCCAAAATATGTCGTATAAAGTACTTGTAATTAACTTTCTACATACTCTCATTGAGGCATTTTTAAAATTGTGAAAATACTTTATCGGTACCAAAAAATGAGGGGATAATTTTATTTGTTGATAAATTTCTGACTAAACAAAGATAGTGAAAAATATACCTAAAAGGTAGAAAAATGAAGATGCCTGTCCTATTGGGCATGGGTAGCTCTGACTACATCGGTATAATCGCAGCTAGTTAGGGGGCATTTCTGACCAAATGCTGCGCATAAATAACACGCTTTTGCCCATACCTTCGCTAGAGGTATGGGCGCTATTTTAAAATGCAGATTATTTTTTCTTTACTTCGTCTGGCTTAGGGGCTGTTTCACCAGCTTTAATAAACTCCGCGATTTGTTGTTCGTTGATGCCAATCGTCACTTCTAAACTAGGTTTTGCCTGCTTCAAGGCGGCTACCCCACTCTCTGTTACTTTTGATTGCCAAACGTGAAGGCTCAATAAACTTTTTGTGGAAATAAGCTCTTTTATCCCTGCATCCGTTACCTGAGTATTGACCAAATTGAGGTATTCCAAATATGGTAAAGCTTTGATTTGCCGAATGGTAGCATCAGTAACCCCTGTATTTTCTAAATGTAATTTTTGAAGATTTTTTAACTTGGCAATTGTAGTGGCGGCTTGGTCAGAAATCTTTGTATCCCCCAACTTTAACCAAATGATTTGTTCTTTAAGTGGTTCTAGAAGCGCTACCTGATTGTCAGTTAAACTGTTGATATTCACCGCATTTATTTCTAATAAGTTGCTTTCGTTAGCAATCGGCATGACGAGGAGGCCCGCTTTTTTTAGTGCTTCTACGGCTTTAGCATCAGGTGCAGGTACCTTTAAGCTTAATACGGGAGATTCTTTGGAGGCTGTGGTAGGCTGTGAACTGCTAACAGACGACGATGAGCCGCTCAACGCAGCCAATGCGGGCTTGATGGCATCGGTAGCTTTAAGTTCTGCCACTTTTTTGTCAAATGGAGCGCCTTGGTCAATCCACCACGAAAGTATCGCAACCTGATTGTCCGTAAGTTGCGTTTTGCCTTTTGGAGGCATATGGTTTTCATCTTCAAGGGGCAACAAACAGCGCTTAATCAATTCGCTTTCGCTGCCTTGACCTGCAACGAAAATGGGGCCATGTTCGCCGCCTTTTTTCAGCAATTCAATCTGGTCCATGCGCAAATCCCCTTTTGATTTATTGGCATTGTGGCATTGAACACAACGGGCTTTCAGGATAGGATTTACGACTTCCTGGAAAACCATCGCATTGTTGACATCAGCAATGGGTTTGATTTCATCCGAGCCTTTTTCGGCTTTGGGCTCCATGCCCAGCCAGCCACGAAAAGGCTCGGGCGTTTCTTGGGTCAAATATCCTTCTCCATGGGTCAAAGAGCCGCCATGATGACCAGCAACCATGGTTAATATAGCCCCAACGGTCAACGCTGGTAAATAAAGTAAGCTACCAAAAGGAATTTTATTGACCAATAATTCCGATTTAGCCATCCAAGCTACCCAAGCGGCTATCGCCACCCATATACCCTGCCATTTGTGTTCATCCAATAATTCCACTTCATAACCTCCTCCCAATGACAACAGGTATCCAGCTACGCAGGAAACCGTAGCGCCAATGGCCGACCAAAAAAGTACAAAGGTGATGGTTGATTCTTTGACTTCAATTTTGTTGGTCAATCGGCCGATTTCGAGCAACGCCGCCAAAATCAAAAAACCAATAGGTAAGTGAACCAATACAGGGTGAAAACGACCAATAAACGCGGCCCAATCAGAGGCTTGTAACAGAATCATAGTTTGATTTCAGCAATCGAATGAATAGCTAATTTACTTATTATAAAGACTGCTTTGCCGTTTTTATACGCAAATGGCAAAGGTTTATTTTCGGGTTGTAAAATCACCTGACGAGGGCGATGGGGTGTTTTGATCGACACTTGAAGGTTATAAAGCGGGGGAATCTCGTCGTTTGAGTGAATGGATTTGTTGGCGTGATTGCCCGCCATGTTGATAAGGTTTACGTAAGTTGTGCCATTTTTTTGATTCAAAGCCACGTTTACCAGCTTTGAGCCATTGACCTCCACGTTGGGTTGAAAAAGTTCTTTTAACAGTTTTCCCAAGAAACCTCGGCCCACGTAGGTTTCTCGCTTGTAATGCTGTTCGCCAAAATTGAAATAAACGCCCGCAATTTTTCCTTTCCCCAGCGAAGCAACGGTAGCCACGGGCCCTTGAGCAAAACGGGTATCTTCTTGACTGTACCATTGGCCGAAGGGCTGCGTACCAGACAATAATTGAAACGGTCGATAGGTTGCTTTGGTGCCAGTGATTAAGTTGTCAAATCCCCAAAAAGGAATAGTATGCGTGGTTGGATTTAATATCACGCCCAGTTCTTTTTCAAAAATTTTAACAGTTTCGCTGCCAACTACGACTAAATTTCCGCCTTGTCGGGCGTATTCTATGAGTTCATTTCGTAGTTGTTCGTTTATCCTTTTCCATTCTGGAACGACAATCACTGGGTATTCCTTGGTATGTCCAAGTAGATGGTGTTCTTGTAATATTTCTGTCGGTAATTGGCTGTATAACAAAGCGTTGAGTGTGCCAATCATGGGGCTTTGCTTGCCATCTCCCGTATTGTAAACAGTCGTGATTTCGCTTTTATAACCCGTGTTTGAATACAGCAGCCCTACCTGAGGAACGGGTTTGGTATTTTGACAAAAAGGTTGACGTTCGCGGCAAAATTTAGCCAAATCGGCCATTGTACCGTAGGCGTAGGTTTTGAGACTTCCATCGCGGTGTTGGGTCCAATAGGCTTGATAACCACCACTCATCGAAATCACCTGCGCCGCTTCTTGAGAAAGTTGGGCGGCACTTTTGGCCGAAAACACCTGGTCGTCCCAGCCATATCCAAAACTCCACGACATCAAATCCCAAGGTTTTCCCTGCGGTGCCAAACACCGTGCCTGAAACGCCGACTGATTGGCGCCGTTGAGGGGCTCGGTGTCGCCCGAGAGGAAATCGACGTTGATATCCACAGGTTCGGGCATCATGGCCGAGAACGACCAATTGCTAGCTACCTGAAAACGAGGATTGTATTGATGCAAAGCATCCGTGTATTTGCGTACGTATCGGCGAAAGGCGGTTCGGTGAAATTCCAGCCATTGAGAATAATTCGGATCTGTTTTCTTTTTAGGAATCTCCCCAATTCCCGTGCTCTTCCTAAACTCCTCCACTGCGGCTGCGCAATAATCAGGCTCAGTGGCCCAGCAATCGCCATCTATCCAAACGCCATCCACGCCGTAGTCGCTCATTTCTTTTAGTTGTGGAATGAGCAGGCTGTCAGAATACGCACTCCATAGTGATGTTTTCTTATCGTCGCGTTTGCCTTCGGCATTGATTCTTGCCCAATGGGGGTGATGCTTCACGGCTTCATTGTCCCACACGCCCGAATAATGTAGATAAAGCGCTACGCCATGGCGCTTTGTCACGTCTCGAAACAGGCGAAGTATATCTTTTTCGAAGCGCTTGGGCGTATGTCCCACCTTTGTAGGATAGCTCGTTACGCCCGAATGTCCTTTACAATCTACCTGAATAAAATCGGGTTTTACCTTTTGCAGCAGCGAGTCTATCATCCTGTCGGTAAGGGTTTTACCGATAAGTGTATCTTCTAGTACTGCATGGAAATCAAAATGTAGCCCAAAAAAACTTTCGGAACGCCGCAATGGCGTTTGGGCAAAAAGAAAAACGGGAAAGTGAAGTAAAAGCAGAAAGCGCAGGAATTTCATAGTGGTTTTATTTACTCATACTATCAAAGTTGTATTGAAGGCTATTCTCCTTTAATGGGCTAAAGAGAGATTGATTTAGAAGAATGCTAGGTAGAAAAACACGTAAAGTAATCCACGGATTTCGCATAATTTATGTTTTCGTATTATCTTGCACGCCCAAACAAAAGCCTCAACAAACCATGACATTCCCCGAAGAGCTTAAATACACCAAAGATCACGAATGGATTCGTTTTGAAGACGATGATACCGCCGTAGTTGGAGTGACGGATTTTGCCCAACATGAACTGGGTGATATTGTTTATGTAGACATCACCACGGTGGGCCAGACCGTTGAAGAAGGTGAGATTTTTGGCAGTGTAGAAGCGGTTAAAACCGTTTCAGACCTCTTTATTCCCGTATCTGGTGAAGTCCTTGAATTTAATGATGAACTGGAAGCCTCGCCCGAGTTGGTCAACGAGGACCCATACGGAAAAGGTTGGATGGTTCGTATTAAAATTACGGGTTCGACCGATGGTTTACTTTCGGTAGAGGAATACAAAGAACTGATTGGCGAATAAATAGAAGCTCCGAAAGGGGCTTTTTTTTTAGCCATTCACCCGCAATGTGAATAAGTGAAAGTTTTTAAATATATGCTACTGATTCGTTCTGTTAAGATTATTGATAGTCGCTCGCCTTACAACGGGCAAACGAAAGATATTTTGGTCGAAAATGGAAAAATTGCCCAAATTGGCGACCAACTTGATGCCCCAGATGCTGAAATTCTGACGGGCGACAATTGGCATGTTTCTTCTGGTTGGGTAGATATGCGGGTATCTTCTCACGATCCAGGCCATGAGCATAAAGAAGATTTGACAACTGCTTGTGAAGCTGCCGCTGCGGGCGGTTTTACCGAAATAGCTGTATTGCCCAACAGCCAACCAGCATTGGATTCAAAAAATACACTGGTTTATGTAAAGCAAAAAGCCGCCGACCAACTCGTGGCGGTACACCCGATTGGCGCGGTGACCAAAGGATGTGAAGGCAAGGATTTTACGGAAATGATTGACTTAACGCACGCGGGTGCCGTAGCTTTTTCAGACGGAGTTCATGCCATTCAAAATACCCACATTTTCCTCAAATCGCTTCAGTACTTGCAGCAAGTCAATCGAGTGTTGATGAATCGCCCCGAAGATTTTGACCTGACGGTGTTTGGCCAAATGCACGAAGGCGAAGTCAGTACGTTGCTCGGAATGCGCGGTATCCCGTCGATTGCCGAAGAATTGATGATTATGCGAGATTTGAAATTGCTCGAATACCTAGGCATCAAAAGCTCAACTCCCCTACTCCATTTCTCGACCATCTCTACCGCCAGTGCCGTGGAGTTGATTCGTCAGGCCAAAGCTCAGGGGTTGCCTGTTTCTTGCGATATTGCGGCGCACCAAATTGCGTTTGAAGATTCGCTGTTGACAAATTTTGACACCCACTATAAAGTCAACCCGCCGTTTAGACAGCAAAAAGACATTGATGCCCTATGGGAAGGTCTGGCCGATGGCACCATTGATGCCGTGGTTTCGGACCATAACCCTCAGGATGAAGAAGCGAAAAACCTAGAATTTGACTTGGCTGAATTTGGAATTATTGGGCTGGAGACTGCTTTCGGAGTATTGAATACATACAACAAAACGCTAAGGATTGAGCAAATTGTGGATAAGTTTACCCACTATCCGCGTGCTATTTTACGGCTACCAACGCATACAATTTTAGAGGGAAGTTTGGCCAACTTAACGCTCTTTAATCCCAACCTAGAATGGGTATTCTCCGACACTCGTTCTAAGTCAAGAAATTCTCCTTTTTTTGGGCAGACCCTGAAAGGGAGGGCTTTATATGTAATAAATCGAAATAAAGTGGAGAAATGTGGATAACTCTGTGGATAAGTCATGGGAAATGTGATTAACTTTTTTAATAAGCCTATTTTAAAAATCCCGCTTGCTTTTGGTGTATTAGCGGGATTTGTGTGTTTTTTGTTCTTTTTGGTGGTCCAAAACCTAGAGAAATTTTCGGGAACAGGCCGGGCGTTGGACGTGGGTTTTTTCGCTATTATTATCGCGGCGGCCTGTTGGTATTACCGCAAAAATATCGGTAAAGGATACATGCACGCCTGGGAAGGAATTTCAATCGGATACGTTGTTTGGCTAACGGGGGCATTGCTCTGTGGGTATCTGACGTCCGTGTTTTTTTACTTTTCGCCTACTGCCCTTGATAAATACAAACAAACACTACGCACCTCACTGGTTACCAATCAGGCTGAGGCCATGAAAGTGTGGGGAAAGGAGATTTATCAACAAAAACTGGCGGATATTTCACAGCTTACACCTTCAAGCTTCATTTTTGATGAATTTCGATTTACGCTGTTGCTGGTTATCATTGCTATCTTATTGATTGCCTTGATTTTCCGTAAAAAGAAAGCCGACGCATAAGCCCATGTCTGCTAAAATTGTCCAAATAACAAAGGTCAGAGCCGAACAGACGAGATCGCAGAAAGAGTTTAATCGCTTGGTAAAAAAAATTGAGACGCTCGAAAAAAGTATCGTTGAGTATCGAGAAACCATGACTAAAATCCAACAACGTGCCCTGACGGAGTTGGAACCTTTACGCAAACAATATTTTGAACAACGCGCTCAGCTTGTGTACCGTTTTGACCGCGCCTATGAATCATCGTTTTTCAAAAAGAATGAAAAGGAAAAATTAACCTATCTCATTCAGGACATTGCGTTTGAATTAATTGATACAGCTAGAATGGAGGAATTTAAGCCGATTTACGATAAATATAGCCACGAAGGGGGCTATGACGCTGTCGTTGAAGAGGTGGAGCGCATCAACAACATGTTTTCAGCCTTTGGCGCTGATTTTGGAGAAGACGTGGGGAAGCATGACCCCGAAAAAAAAACAAAAAATTGGGAAACGACAGAACACCAGGAGGCCTTTGGAGAACCGCACCAATCGAGAGGGCAACGTACCCAACGTCCAAGGACGCAAAAACAGCTGAACCGGGAAGCGAAAAGGGAATTGGAAACTCGCGCGGGTACCAAAGCCGTAAGAACGATATACCTTGATTTAGTCAAAGCTTTTCACCCCGACCGCGAAACGGACGAGTCTGAAAAAGACCGCAAGACAGAAATTATGCAACGGGTAACCGAAGCCTACGAAAGAAATGACGTCTTGGCTTTACTGCGGCTTCAATTGGAGCTTGAACGTATTGATCAATCGCACCTTGAAACACTGGCCGAAACCCATCTCAAATATTACAACAAAATACTGCGTGAACAGGCTCAAGAACTGGAAGGTGAATATGAGCAATTACAGCTTCAGGCGCGGGCATTGGGGGGGCAGTCGGCCTATTTGATTTCAAACCCTTTTGGCTTGGAATTTGCTTTCAATCAGCAGGTGAATGAGTTTAAAAAGACCGTGAAAAATCTTAAAAAAGACCTCAAAGATTTGCAATATGACGAGGTTGTGCGGGCATTTCTCAAAACCTATACCATCCCAGATCACGAACGATATACTTGATTTGTGCCTTTTAAGAAGAAGTATTGATTGAAAACGTTTTTTATTAAATTTGTAAAAAATACTGAAACCATGAAAAATATACTCATTACCGCACTTTTTACCCTTTTTGTGGCGAGTGCTTATGCTCAGGAGAGCTATTTTGGCAAAAAAATATCTGATAAAGGTGCCTTAGCATCGGCGGAATTACCTAAGAAAATGGCGGCCAAGGAAAAAATGGCGGCCAAAGTAGTAGGCACTGTTGAGTCAGTGTGCCAGGCCAAAGGATGTTGGATGAAAGTAAAAACCGCCGACGGTCAAACCATGCGCGTTAGCTTTAAGGATTATGGCTTCTTTGTTCCGAAAGACATTGCAGGCAAAACCGTGGTGTTTGAAGGAGAAGCTAAAATGAAAACCACGCCTGTGGCAGAATTGCAGCACTACGCTGAAGATGCCGGAAAAAGCAAAGAAGATATTGCAAAAATTACCGAACCTAAACACGAACTTACGTTTGTGGCCGATGGAGTAATCGTAAAGAAGTAATATTAATATTAAATGAAGCGGTCAGGCGGCTGAAACCGTCTGACCGCTTTTTATTTGTACCTTTGCTGTTCAAAAAAGAGTGAATACCTTGATTTCGCTCGTTTGTACAGCTTATAAATTTATCATTGAAACTATGACAACAGAACAGTTGAAAGACTTGAAAGCCCGCGTTTCGGCTTTGAGGGGGTATCTTTGACTACGATACCAAGAAAGAACGGTTGACCGAACTACAACAGATTCAAAGTCAGCCCGAGTTTTGGAATGACAACACCAAGGCCGAACAAACCATGAAAGAAGTACGTGGTTTGAAAAGTTGGACCGAAAGCTACGAGTCCGTCGACGGGCGTCTCGGTGATTTGGAAACTTTGCAGGAATTTCTGGAGTTGGGCGAAGCCACGGAAGCCGAAGTAGAAGCCGAATACCAAGCCATGCTGAAAGCGTTGGAAGAAGTCGAACTCAAAAAGATGCTTTCCAACGAAGAAGACCAGCTCAACGCCGTACTCGAAATCAATTCGGGGGCGGGAGGTACTGAAAGTCAGGATTGGGCTGAAATGCTTTATCGTATGTACGTTCGGTGGGCCGAAAAACACAATTATAAAGTCACGCAGATTGATTATCAGGATGGCGACGGTGCAGGTATAAAGTCGGCGTCTATTCAGATTGAAGGGCCGCAAGCCTATGGATATTTACAATCCGAAAACGGCGTGCATCGTTTGGTGAGAATCTCACCGTTTGATTCCAATGCGCGTCGACATACGTCTTTTGCGTCAGTGTATGCTTATCCCTTAATTGATGATACGATTGATATTGAAGTCAATCCAGCTGATATTGAATGGGATACGTACCGTTCAGGTGGCGCTGGTGGGCAAAATGTGAACAAAGTAGAAACGGCCGTTCGCGTACGTCACAAGCCCTCGGGACTCGTTATCGAATGCCAGCAAGAGCGTAGTCAGCACCTAAACCGGGATTTAGCCCTGCGTTTGTTGAAATCAAAACTGTACCAAATTGAAGTAGAAAAGCGTAATGCTGCTCGGGCTGAAGTGGAAGCTTCCAAGAAAAAAATCGAATGGGGGTCACAAATTCGTAACTACGTGATGCACCCTTACAAACTCGTAAAAGACGTACGCACTGGTGTTGAAACCTCTGATGTACAGGGAGTAATGGATGGAGACTTGGACGAGTTTATCAAAGCCTATCTGATGTTGCAGTAATTATGTATGACATAGCTGACGGTTTCTCAACAAAAAATCCCTGCCTCACGACAGGGATTTTTTGTGTAGTTATGCATGAACAAATCCTGCACTTAAATCGCGGGGTCGGCTGGGGTATTGGCTCCGTTATTATCTCGTTCAACCAATGGATAAGGGTAAAAAGTACGATTACGCTCGATTTGAGAAGCGGTATTGCCCGCAACCGGAGCCAGACGATTGAATCGACGGCTATCTTCCAATCGTAATCCCGACAGATATAATTCAATGCTACGTTGGCGGTAAATTTCGGTCAAAATAGCGTCGGCAGTGTTGGCTCCTGCATACGCAGGCAAGGCTGCGCCAATTCCCCAAGCATCGGTGGTCTTGGTAAGTAAGGCATTTAGCGACGTAGTGGCCGCCGCTAAATCATTTAGACGAGCACTCGCCTCAGCACGAATCAGCAACATTTCGCCAGGTAAATACACCGGAATGGCGGCATTGTTGGCGGTGAAGAAGCTGGCACGTCCCAAATTTACTCCACCTAATGGTACCCCAGCGGGGTTAGACAAATAAAAAGCCAATCGTTTGTCGGTGGCTATAGGACGTAATGCTTCAGGCAAGCCCAATGTAGCATTTAGGGGTTCGGTTACGTTACGGTTTCCAAAGGTGTTGAAAAACAGCGGATTTTGAACAGCATCATCAAAATTAAACGATGACTTTTTGGTCAAATCTACTTTATTGGCTGCCGCCAAAGCTTTGGCATTGTCGCCAGTCATGATGCTGAAACGAGCAATCAATGCTTGAATAGTATTTGCCAAATCAATTCCAGGAACAATGCGGCTCGTAAAGGTGGTCGAAACGGGTGTAGCAGCAAGGGTAGTTGCCGCCGATTCAAGCGTGCGAACAGCTTCCTTGAATGCTTCTTCACGGGTTACAAATTTGGCGTTGTCGGAAGTTTCTACGGGTAACTGCTGCCAAAATTGAGCTTGGGTACCAAGCGCCAAGGCCCTGAATATGGAAGCATAAACCGTAATACCACTCTTGGTCCCAGCATCGCCAGCTACACTGCCTACGTTTTTCAAGATTAAATCGGCATTGGCTTTCACTAATTGATTTTGTGACCATAAATTACGCAAAACGCCGTTGCTAGGCGTTACGTTTGCACCACCGATTCTGAGTTGATCTTCATCGGTGTTTCCTGCGTTCAAAACGGTCAATTCACGTGTAGTAAGGCCGCTAGCCGTAATGGCATTGTAAAGAACCCCCGCGCGGGTACTCGTATAACGATATTGCAATCCGTTACAAAGCGTAATTAAGCCGTTGAGGTCGGTCGTAACCTGCGTTTCACTCGCTGCGCTCGGATTGAGGTACTCTTGGTCACAGGACGTAGCCGTGAGCATGAGCCCTGATAAAATGGAATATAGGATGATCTTTTTCATAGAAAAATTCACGGTTTCAAATTAAAACGATAGGTTCAACTGCACCTGATAGGTACGGGGAATGGGCACGTTACAGAAGTCAACCCCGCGCAAAATATCGCTGTTGTTTCCAGCGTTGGTTTCGGGGTCAAAACCGTTGTATTTATCCCAAGAAATCAGGTTCCGTCCAATCAAAGAAACATTCCAATTCGTGATTCCCTTTACTTTAGGCAATTGGTACGTAAGAGCCAACTCACGCAATTTGGTGAATGAGCCGTCATCTACGCGATATTCTTCGATGTTGGCCAGTGAAAATACATAGCCACGTGCCATGGTTCCGAGCATTTCTGCTTCGGCAATGTCACCGATACCGACGTTGTTACGCGTGCGTTTGTCGGCGTTGAATACCTGTACCCCCTGCACCGCATCCAATAAGAAGCGAAGGCCTACTTTTTGGTAGGTAAAATTTCCACTGAAAGAACCTGTCCATTTTGGATTAGGGTTTCCGATAACCGTACGTACAAAGGCACCAGTAGGTTGTCCATCAGCAGCGCGACTCACGGTAAATTTAGTAGGATCATTGGGGTCTTGGGTTCCGCGCTCACGTTGGGGAAGATTTTGTGGTGTCAAGAGTAGTGAGCCGTCGGAATTGTAAGCATACGGCCATCCATAAAATACACTCGCAGGTTGACCTTCAATCAGGAACACTGGCGCGCCTGCTGAGTTACCGATGGTGAGGGTTGAAGTTCTCGGATTGCCTTGGTCAATATCCAAAATTTTGTTACGATTTTGGTTGTAAATCACCGTAAAGTCGGCTGAGAAATCGTTTTTCTTTACGGCCAATGCGTTCAGACTGATTTCAAACCCTTTGTTTTCCATTGTTCCTACGTTGTTTACGATACCAGTACCACCCGTTGAAGGAGCTAATTCGCGGTTAACAACGAGGTCTTTGATTTGCTGGTTGTAGACCGAAACACCGATGTTCACTCTGCTTTTCAAGAACGAAAGGTCTGCTCCTACTTCAACTTCTTCCATACGCTCTGGACGTACGCGAGGGTTGGCCAAGGTACTGCCTGGGATAATGGTGTTTTTGCCCAAGAATGGAACGGGTGAGAACTGCCAAAAACGGCTGTAGCTTCCAATTCCGGTCAAGTTCCCCGCCTGTCCGTACGAAGCGCGAAGTTTGAAACCATCCCAAATGCCAGTCAGGCCGCTGTTTTCCCAAAAACCTAAGTCAGATACGACGAAACTACCGCTTATTTTAGGATAGGTTTGGTTGGTTTCGGCGGGGGAGAATTTTGAGGAACGGTCGCGGCGAATAGCGCCAGTGAGGAAGGCTAAGTTTTTATAACCAATGGTTGCCTGCGCAAAGAAACCGCTCAAATTGTAACGATCAAGGCCATAACCTGCCGTTACGGTGGTGCTTGCGGCTCCGCTTACTGTTTCGATGAATGGTGCGGTATTCAGACCGCTTGCCCGGGTAAAATCAGCTTGGTAAAACTGATAGTTGAAACCAGCCGCCGCATTGAGTTTAAGTTCTTTGCTTAGGTCGATTTCGTAAGTAGCGTTAATATCACTGTTGAATTGCGTTACGTTATTGGTGGCATTAGCGGCAAAACCATCAGGATAGCGCTCGGCGGGTAATCCAGCTACCGCTTGGTAAGGATACGGAGGAATATAATTTTTCCCTAATTGAGAATAGGTGTCAACTCCTACAATCCAGTCAATTCCTAATCCTTTGATGGGCGTAAGGTTAAGTTGTGCATCGGCGATGGTGCGGTTTACGGCTTGTGTAAACTGCATGGCTTCTACCGTAGTCAATGGGTTGACGCGGGTTGGTTCCACCGCCAACAAGTTACCAGCGGCATCGCGTTGTGTGATGTCGTAAATGTTATTGGTAATTGTTACGGAGTTAATGGGGCTGTAAAATACGTTTCCGTTGGGTTTTTCATTCGAGAAACTGTTGGAATAATTTAACCCTGCCGATAGTTTAGCCCAATTGGTAAGTCGTTGGTCGACGCGTGCGCGCAAGCCAACCCGCCGAAAATCAACTCCCTTCACAATTCCTTCGTTTTTCATGTAAGAAGCTGAAACAAAGTACTGTGTGCGGTCTGTTCCTCCTGAAATCGAGACGGTGTTGTCGTTGCCGAGTCCTGTGCGGAAAATTTGGTCGAAATAATTATAGCGGGTTACGTCTACGAGGTTGGAAGCTAATTGCGAAGTAGCCCCATCGCGTACAATCCCTACGGTCGTTGTGCCAGGGTTGGCCGCGATTTGGGCTGGCGAAATCACACCAATGGTGTGTAGGCGCAAATCTCTGAAACCGAATTGTTTGCCAAGCGTTGAAATAAACACGCCTTTTCGAAGCTCATTGGAAGAAAAACTTGTCGAAAAGTTGATTTTAGGAGCGCCTGATTTACCGCGTTTGGTCGTGATAATTACTACTCCATTGGCGGCCCGTGAACCATACTGGGCAGCGGCCGCTGCCCCGTTAATGACGTTTAGGCTTTCAATGTCATTGGGGTTGATGTCGGCCAAACGGTTGGTACCTAGCGCTGTATTGGGAGCTTGGCTTCCTAAGGAAAGCGCCAGTTGTGACACCGAAGAGGTTTCGTTGTTGACGATTACCCCGTCAATAACGTACAGCGGATCAGAGCTTCCTTGAATGGATTTCACCCCGCGCAGACGAATCGTAATTCCACCGGCTGGGTCACCAGAGTTTTGCGTGATTTGCGCTCCTGGTACTTTACCTTGGAGGGCGCTTACTAAGTTTGGCGTTCCGGATTTTTCAAGATTATCGGCCTTAATGGTTGTAATGGCATTTCCCAATTGACGGCGCTCAGCGCGTAAGGTAGAACCTGTTACGACCACTTCGTCCAGATTGAGTTGGTCTTCACGTAGAGATACATTGATGATAGATTGGCTGGAATTAACGTCGCGGCTAACCGAACTGTAACCCACAGCGCTGAAAGTTAGTTTTACATTTCCTGTCAAAGGCAGGGTAAACTCGCCGTCTATATTTGCGGCGGTTCCTGTCGCAGTTCCTGGTACCTGTACCGTAGCGCCAGGTATTGGCTGTCCGTTGGCGTCGGTTACTTTTCCTTTTACGATATACGATTGGGCCCAAACACTAAGCGAAAATAAAATCGCTAAGGTTGTTCCAATCGTTCGCCGCCCTACCAAACCCAGTCTTTCTGAGTTGTTTGTAACGTAATTGTTTTGGCTCATAGTGGTTAAAAAAAGATTATTTGTTGAAATCGGCAAAAATCGGCAATAAATATGCAAAAAAACTGCACATCTCGACATGAAAACCTATTATTTTTTCGCCAACCACAATTATTTTGATAAGTAAACCATAGATTTTTAGTGGATTTTACTTTTTTAGATAAAAGCAGTGGTTATAATTGCATTTTTTTGCAGGTTTATCTAACAGTAAAGTATTAATATGCATCAAGTCCAAGCGCACATGCTGAAACGAGAACGTCAGGCATTCATAATGAAACAAGTGAATCTACATAACCGGGCTTTGTCGGCTGATTTAGGAGCGATGCTTAACGTATCGGAAGATACAATTCGTCGGGATTTGAATGAATTGGCAGAGGCGGGTGAGTTGATAAAAGTGCATGGAGGTGCATTGTCAAAATCATATCATTATGTTCCCAGTAGTACCTATGCCTTCTCTGAGAAAACAATTATTGCCCAAAAAGCAGCTTCATTGATTGAAAATGGCATGTTTGTAATGATTGGCGGGGGAACTACCGTGCGAGAACTGGTGAGGGCATTGCCGCAGAATTTACACGCTACTTTTTTTACAGTAAGCTTAACTACCGCGTTGCAACTCTGTGACCACCCCAACGTAGAAGTTATTTTTTTGGGGGGTAAATTGGTAAAAAACTCTCAAATAAGCGTAGGTGGGGAAGTAATCAGTCGAATTAATGATATCAGTGCAGATTTGTGTATTCTAGGAACAAATTCTATTGATAGCGAAGGGATTACAGATTCTGATTTGGAGGCAGTTCAGGTAAAAAAAGCGATGATAAAGGCCTGTAAAAGAACGGCTATTGTCTCCATTAGTGAAAAACTTGGCAGTACCCAACGCCTTCGCGTTTGTGAGCTGAATGATATTGATTTCTTAATCACTGAACTCGCTCCTGACTCTCCTCAATTTAGTAACTACACCCAGAGCGGAATAATTATTTTGTAGATAGACCAACTGCATAAAAGCGCGAAAGAAGACGAATAATTCGAACCTCTTCGCGCTTTTATCATTTAAAAAAATTAATTTCGTTGTTTGCGGCGTTCCTCGCGTCGTACTTTATTGAGATTTGAGAGTGCTTCTTTGGCCTCTTTCACTTGGGTAGATTTTTTCTCACCCCTATCTACCGCGGTTTTGTAGTATTCACGTGCGGCCTCATAATTCTTTTCTTTCTCGGCAATTCGTCCCAAACCTACCAAAGATGCTAAATAATAGCCTGAGGTAAAGGCTTTTGCCTGTGTGGAGTAATCAAGCGTTTTCTGATAGTATAGTTTGGCTTTAGAAAGGTCGCGGTGATAGTTGTTGGCATAATAGGCCAACACGTACGCGGCATTTCGGCCGCTTACGGCTTCATAACCCGTTTTTCCCGCGTCAATTTTCGCCAATATACTGTTTGCTATTTTCTCGGCTTCGTCGGAGTTGCCACGTACAAAAGCTGAGCGTAAATAATAGCGCTCAAAATACGGATTGTCGGGGTAGGTTTCCCAAGAATACTTGGCCAAATCATACGATTTTGCGTATTGATTTTCATAGCCATAAATCTGCAACAGAAAATAGCGGGCTTCGGTCCGTGTATAAAACGCGTTGTTACCGACTTTTTCTAGTTGTTGAATACCCATTTGTTTATTCCCTTTCGGAAAAAGCCATAAAACAGGCTTCAATAGGGGATAATTGTCAGGAATCCATTCGGCAAAATAATTGAATAAACCGTCTCCAAAAAGCAACTCAGGGCTGATTTCGCTCTGTCCCTTGCAACGTTCTAAATATTTAAGGGCATTTTTTCCTGCAAAAGTAGCCCGTGACCAGTGTTTACGCTCGGAGTGAATGCGTCCTTTAAATGCATAGGCCGCCGCCAAAAAGAAAGAAGGTTCGATTTTATTTTCCCGAATATCGTAAAGCTTTTCAGCCAAGGTAATGCAAGTATCCATGAGGGCAATGCAACGCTCGTCGTAGCGTGTGTCGTCGGTGTTAGGAACGATTTTCCACCATTCGGCAAGTCCCATTAAAAAATACGGCATCGGATGGTTAGGATAGCGATAACGTAACCATCGGAATTCGGCATCGGCCTCGGCAAATTTGAAATTGTACAATTTATTGATGGCTTCCGTGGCCTCGATTTGTACGCCAGGGTTGGAGAGAAGCATCTCATATTTACTGTCAAAATCGGCGGATGCGTATAATTGTGCTTTTGCAGGCTTCACAACCACCATAAAGAGGAATGTAAAGCCGAATATCCAATATTTTAACCTGTTCTTTTTCATGGTCTATTATCTTTGCTGTACCGTATTAACGTACATTTCTTTCGGACAGTTTATAAATTTAAGTTTTTTTTTTTTTTTTTTTAATATTTCTCAAACATGCAGGTCGTCAGAGACAAACAGTTTGTGCCATTCATTGACACACAAACGCTGGAAGAACGTATTGCTGAAGTGGGCCGCAAAATTAGCGAAGATTACCGAGACAAAAACCCCCTTTTTGTGGTCGTACTCAATGGTGCGTTCCTTTTTGCGGCAGAGCTTATAAAAAACGTTCCTATCCCCTGCGAAATTACATTTGTTCGGGTTTCTTCGTATTCAAAAACGGAATCCACGGGACAATTGAAGGAAATTTTGGGCTTGAAAGAGTCGATTGAAGGCCGACACGTGATTATTGTGGAAGATATCGTGGATACAGGCCTGACGATGAACCAACTTCTTTTTCAGCTTTCGGTTCAAAAACCAGAGTCTATTCAGGTGGCGTCAATGCTCTTTAAGCCTGCTGCTCTCAAAACTCCGCTAACGGTAAAATACGTAGGGTTCGAGATAGAGAATCGTTTTGTGGTTGGATATGGCCTTGATTATGACGAGCAGGGACGCAACCTGGATGCGATATACGTATTAGCGGATTAATTTGCGAATATTTTTTATTAATAAGTAACTTTTTACCCACATCTGTCCACAGTTTATGTCTGAATTTCAAGCCTATCTTCAACTCGGATTTTCCCACATTACCGACCCCAATGGCTATGACCATATCTTGTTTGTAATTGCCCTTTGCGCCATTTATGCCTTCAACGAATGGAAAAAAGTGTTGGTTTTGGTTACCGCATTTACACTGGGCCATTCTATAACCCTAGCGTTAGCTACGCTCAAACTGATTACGTATAGTTCGGCCTTCATTGAATTGTTGATTCCGATTACTATTTTCATAACGGCTGTCTCTAATTTTTCCGAAAAGAACACGGGCGAGCCAAAATCCCCCAAACTGAGGTATGTATTGGCGGCCTGTTTTGGCTTAATTCACGGCATGGGTTTTTCTAATTACCTGCGCAGTTTGCTAGGTGACCAAGAGAGCATTGTGATGCCGCTGTTTGCGTTCAATGTTGGGTTGGAGTTGGGGCAACTTGTAATAGTCGCCATTGCCTTAGCCATTGCCTCTCTTTGTGTTGATGTTATAAAGGTCAAACGCCTCACTTGGAATCACTTGATTTCGGGAATTGTGGCTGGTATGGCGCTTTCGTTGATTTTGGGAAATGAAATTTTTCGAACTTTTGTGGGCCTATCCGTGGAATAATGTCGCTGAAAAACGGCTAAGTGTCTACCTATGAGGGCGATTTTTGCTATTTTCTTTTATTTTTACAACCAACAAATTAATACCAAATTCCGATGAGAAAACAGTTTATTTTTTACTGGCTAATGCTTACCGCGGGTGGTTTGATTGCTCAACCTCCTGCGGGCAATTACAACGCCAACTCACGTTTTGAACAACTGGGGGCGTCGCTCCCTACCCCAAACACTACCCGCACCGCGTCGGGTGCGCCAGGCAAAGATTTTTGGCAGCAACGCGCTGACTACGACATCAAAGCCGAATTGGACGATGAAAAACGCAAAATCACAGGTACCGAAACCATTACTTACTTTAATAATTCACCCGATGAATTGAAGTATGTTTGGTTGCAATTGGACCAAAATTTATTTGAGAAAAACTCAATTAATGCCACTTCCCAAAATAATAGCATTCAAAACCAAATGTCATCCAATGCCGTAACGGGGTTAAATGCCCCCAGTTCGGTTAGAGGAAGTGTTGCTGGTGATTTTAGCTTCAAAATCACTTCAGTAAAAGACCCCAAAACGGGCCAACCGCTCAAACATACCATTAACGGTACGATGATGCGTATAGAGCTACCAGTAGGGATCAAGACGGGCCAATCGTATGCTTTTTCGGTGGACTGGAACTACTTTATCAATGAGTACTACGGACGCGCTGGTTATGAGTTTTTTCCAAAAGATGGTAACACCAATTATTTTATTGCTCACTGGTTCCCAAGAATGTGCGTTTATGACGACGTAAATGGTTGGCAGCACAAACAATTCTTGGGTCAAGGAGAGTTTACGTTGACCTTTGGTAACTATAAAGTAGCCTTAACGGTGCCCAATGATCACATCGTAGGAGCAACGGGTGAATTACAGAATGCCAATCAGGTGCTCTCAGCAGAGCAACTTAAGCGGATGGAAAAAGCCAAAACGGCTACGCGCCCCGTATTGATTGTGAGCCAGGAAGAGGCTGAAAAAGCCGAAAAAGGCAAACCGACAGGCAAGAAAACCTGGGTTTATAAAGCCGAAAACGTGCGTGACTTTGCCTTTGCCACCAGCCGTAAGTTTATCTGGGATGCCATGCAGATAGACCAAGCAGGCAAAAAAGTGATGTGTATGTCGCTTTATTCGAAAGAAGGAAATCCGCTCTGGGGACAATACTCTACAATGGTAGTAGCGCATACAATACGCTCTTATTCAAAGTATTCGGTAGATTATCCCTATCCAGTGGCTTATTCGTGCCATGCCAGCGGTGGTGGAATGGAATACCCGATGATTTCGTTTAACGGTGGCCGCCCAGAACCAGACGGAACATATTCGGAAGGTACTAAATACGGAATGATTGGGGTGATTATTCACGAGGTGGGGCATAATTTCTTCCCAATGATTATCAATTCAGATGAGCGTCAGTGGGGATGGATGGATGAGGGCCTGAATACTTTTGTACAGTA
>JAIXPV010000586.1 GCA_027486105.1 Runella sp.
CGTAGGACGCAGTCCTTTAAAAAGATAAACATCAATGCCATTGGACGAAAAAACGTTGGCTGTCACCTGAGCAAAAACATCCGATTTGATGCGGCAATCGTGGGCAATGGCTACGCTAATTTTTTGTCCTGCAAAGGTTTTATTCAAATAATTGGCCAATCCCTGCGTTGCTGCTCCTACCGTATATTGGTTCATGCGGTTTGAGCCAATGCCAATCAAACCACGCAGACCGCCCGTGCCAAATTCTAAATCTTTATAAAATGAGTCAGTAAGTTCAGTAAAATTTTGTTTATCAACCAGTTGCTGAATGTCAGCCTTGGTATCGGCATCATAATTACCGCTAAGCCATAGGTCTACTTTGGTTTGTACAGCAGCTTCGAGCATAATGTTTTGAGTTTTGTAGTTACAGTTTTGGACAAAAAAGCAGAAACGTCCCCAAATTTAACGACTCATCCGAATCTTGCAACTTTATGTTTTATTTAACGCCAATTTTATGCCGCCAAAATAACCTTCTGTTGGCTTTAATCCTGTAAAGACACTACCCTCATTTTTTCTTTTTCGGAGATAAATCTACCATTACGCTCATTTTTTTCTCAATTCTATTCCGCTTGACGGCACAAATTTGAAAAAAAAATCGTTTTAAAAAGTGGATACACGGCCTAAACTGTCTATAAAAGCAGTAACGTTTAGTGATACCGTTGGTATGACTTGCTAGGATACTCAATACGTTAGAAAATCGTTTTATTTACTTAATAGCCATCAATACAATGCAGTTACAGCCGATTGACAAACGCTCGGGACTTACCCCCGAGGAGTTCAGAGAACAATACCTTTTGCCCGCCCGCCCAGTCGTTTTTCGCGACCTTGCGGCCGATTGGCCCGCTACCCAAAAGTGGACATTTGAGTACTTAAAACAAAATTACGGACACTTAAAAGTCCCACTTTTCGGCAATGACTTCCACGATGCTGGCAAAGGCTACATGAGTCCCAAAGTTCACATGCCTTTTGCCGAATACCTCGATTTGATTCAAGCGGGGCCTACCGAACTACGGATGTTTTTGTATAACATCTTCCAACACGCCCCCGAACTCGTCGACGATGTCAGAATGCCGACCATCATGCCAGGGTTCGTCAAAGAATACCCTTTTATGTTTTTTGGAGGACAGGGCGCAGTGGTAAAATTACACTATGATATCGACTGCTCTTCGGTTTTTCTGACCCAGTTTCAGACCCGAAAACGGGTAACGCTGTTTGCTCCCGACCAAAGTCGTTTTTTGTATCAACATCCTTTTACGGTGCAGAGCCACGTAGATGTTTTGCAGCCTGATTATGAAAAATTCCCCGCCTTCAAAAAAGCGGTGGGCTGGGATACCGTGCTCGAACACGGCGAGACCATTTTTATCCCCTCTACTTTTTGGCACTTTATCCAGTACGTAGACGGCGGTTTTTCCATCGCTCTTCGAGCCAACGACAGCGTGTTTACCCGGCTACGTGGTGTGTCAAACATTGTCCGGCATTTTGTGGTCGATAAGGGCATGAACAAGCTGCTTGGCCCCCGGTGGAAACATTGGAAAGAAGAAAAAGCCGCCGAACGCGCCATGGCGTAGTATGAGCCCCTCCCAAGGCATTTTCGGAAAGTTGGGACACGGGGTATCATTTTACAAAAAAGTAAGCGTTAAGCAGATACTCCGCTTAACGCTTACCAAATAATGCTTCGCTTTCAATCTTATCTCACCCCTACCTGCACTTCGGTGATGTTGTTTTCAGGCGTTTCAAAATCCATATTGATGTACATTTCCCGGCACTCATCGGTCATGTGAAGTCCTTGGGCATGGAGTTGACGAATGAGGGTTTCGTAGATTTTGGGCAGTTGCTCCCATGGCCCTTCCAATACGGCGGAGACACACTTAAACCCCGCAATTCGCCGCCACTCGAACTCCGACGAAACCACTTCTTTTTCTTGAATAGGAAGCGCTATTTCCAACAGAAATTTTGTATATGGCTGCCCGTCGGTACCATAATAATTCCAGTGAATGCCCCCCGTAACCATCAAATCAAGGCGCACCGCTTCGCGGTAGAGACTTTTGGCCACGTGAGCCACGTGGTTTGATAATTCTGGCAGGGTGGTTTCGACGCGAAAAACCAGGGCATTGTACGGTTTTGATTCTTTGATATTCATGGCTGTATGGGTGGTTGTTTAGTTTTGAGGATAGTCGAAATTCACCATCCATTTGATGCCAAATTTATCGGTCGTCATTCCGAAATAAGCCCCCCAGAAGGTATCCTGAAGCGGCATTTCAACTTCTCCCCCTTCGGCCAATCCGTGAAAGATTTTTTCGGCTTCTTCTTTGCTTTCAGCCCCGATAGCCAACGACAGATTGTTTCCCAGCGTAAGCGTATGACCCATAGATTCGAGGGCGTCGGTTCCCATCAGAATCGTATTGCTGCCAATCGGCAAAGCCACATGCATGATTTTGTCCTGATCGGCGGCTGATAATTTATCCGCCTCTGGGGTGTCTTTAAAACGCTGAAGTCCGACAAATTCTCCCCCAAAAACTGATTTGTAAAAGTTAAACGCCTCTTCTGTGTTTCCTAAAAAGTTCAAATACGGATTGACTGTTGCCATGGTTGTGTTTTGTTTAAAGTTATTTAAAATGACTGATTATTTAACTTCAACAAAGGTACAACCCGTTAGTGACAACGGTATGTCAGTAGGGTTTTAGGAAAGATAATGCTCCTGAATTTCGAGGGCCAAGGTGTGCATCATGTCTTTCATTTTTAGGGGGCTTTCTACGCTAACGTGCTTACCAAACGTCAGCAGCCAACGGCCCATTCCTTCAAAAAATTGCGTCATAAATGTCATTTTGACGTATTTGTCGTGTACTTCTTCCGAGAGGAATCCCCACGTATAGCGTTGCTCCTGCATAAACATCGCCGCTCCTTTGTGCACCCAAATGGTCACTTCTTCGAGCTGCTCCTCTACGCGCAGGCGGTCAAGGTAGGCTTGCAGGGTAAGTAAGTTTTGTTTCGGAAAAAACACCTCTGTATTGGTCAGGTTCTGAATCCGGTCAACCCTAAAATCACGGTAATCGTCCCGCAGCCGACAATAGGCAATCAAATGCCAATGAGAACCGTAATGCACCAAACCGATCGGTTCAATTTCGCGCTGTGTACTCTGGCTATGAAAATTGGTAACGTAATCAATCCCCAGTACCTGCTGCCGCACAATGGCCTGTTGAATCTGATTGAGCAGATGTACCGAAAAAGGCTCCGCGCGCTGCCGTGCCAGCACCTCCACCCGCGACTCGAGGTCTTCTAAGTGTTCTTTTTCGTTTCGTTTCAGCACGGATTTGATTTTGTAAAACGCGGAATCAAACCCTTGCCGCAACGACTCATCAGCCATTTTTCCAATCAATTTGGCCCCAAACAGCAGCGCACTGGCTTCTTCGTTGGTAAACATAACGGGCGGCAGATGGTAGTCTTCCAAAAAATAGCCCACGCCCGCCTCAGCCCCAATGGGTACGCCGGCTTCTTCCAAGGCCCGGATGTCGCGGTAGACGGTGCGTAAACTCATTCCGAAACGGTCGGCAATTTCTTGCGCTTTTACGACGCGTTTGGATTGTAACTGAATCAAAATGGCGGTAAGTCGGTCGATACGGTTCATAAGAGGAAAGGCTGTTTGACGAAATGACGGGCAGAATTTGCGGTAACATTTTGCAAACTGCCGATTCCGTTATAGTATTGAGTATGATTTTCAAAATTCATAAAAAACCATGACTTCACGCCTTTTTTCGTTTCTTTTTCTGCTTTTATTCATGGCTTGCCACCGCCCCGCCGACAACGTACAGGAGGCACAAACCCGCCTCACGAGCGTACCGAAATGGGAAATTCAGGAAATATTGATGGACGAAGCCCCCATCTTTAAGGACGGAAAAAGCGTACCGCACATCAGCGGGGTAGAATTTGATACCTACATGGATTGGGTGCGGTTTTTGCCCGACGGCAGTTTTGAGGGCCATTTTAAAGGAGCCACCGACACCAAAAAATTTCAGTGGGAAGCCTATGTGAAGCAAAACGTCGTTGCGCTACGAGATACGAGCACCAAAACAGGCGGCTGGAATATCTACCCGCGCAATGTGTATGAAGATGGGTTTGAAATGGAAACCCGCAGCAGCGTATATGACCCACCACGGGTAACCAAGCTGACGCTGAAGTTTAAGCCGCTCTGAAAACAAGCCACGATTTAAGCATAAAAGATACTATTGGTGGCGTAACAGATCAGCATCTCATTTATCAAATTCAATCACATACTCCGACTTGTATTCGCTTTTTTCGGGTTTGATGTACTTGATATAGAGGCGCGCCTTCTTGCCCAAACGCATACAAGTATGTTTGTTGGCGATGTCTTCGGGGGTATTCATGGGTTGAAGCGAGGGATACCACATAATAAAACCAGGCTTGTCGAGCAACAATTGGGGTTTTGTCCATGCTTGAGAATTGTTGCCCTCACCCAAGTCTTTGTTTTTATTGAACGAAATATACACGCTGCTGCCTTTCCAAGAGCTGCCTGTTACTTTGCCCATCAGCATCACCCAACAGTTGAGGTAAGTGTTCCAACTCACCGACGGCCCCCAGTGAAACCCACCCGTGGGCGAAGAAGCAGGGCCGCCGCCTTCGCTCATCGGGATTTGTAATGAAGCAATGGGCGCACCAAAACCATTGTAGGCCGCGCTAAACTCTTTTCCGTTCCAACGCAGGGCTTTGCCAACTGGGTTGTCTAAATCTTTGAGCGCAATACGCGCCACGCTGATACACTGACCTTTATGTTCGTCTTCGCGCTGGTAGGAGGCCTCATCGTATACGCCTGGGAAGCCGTATTCTCCATAAAACAGGTACAAATAGTCGCCCACGGCCACTGCCGAGGGGTCGCCTACGCCGCCCGCAAAGGTTTTGGAGGTATTATGTGGTTTGAGAATCATGCGGGGTTGGAGGTCTTCGATAAATAGCCCTCGGTTGTCCCAGCTACGCCCGCCGTCCACCGACTTCATGATGCCGATACGACACACGGCGGCGGGAGATTTTGGCCCCGTGAGTCCTTCGGGCCATTTATGGTCAATGTAGCCTTCGCCCGTTTTGGCGTCGTAGGGAAGAGTGGCGGGGTAGTTTTCGTTGTGATAAACGGCATAAAGGGTTTTTCCTGTGGCATCGTTGGGGTCTTGATAGACCGTCTCAAACCATGCCGCTCCGTGCAGTCCCTCCTGCCCGATGGGCACATTTGGCGGCATTTGGGGTTCGGTAAAGTCCTCGGCTTTGCGCCTGAAGGCTTCTTCGGCGTGGCGGCCATCTGCAAATTTTAAGTCGTGGGCCTCTCCCCAAACGGGGTCTTCGCCGTATTTGCCGGGAAAAATACGAAACGTATCTCCCACCCAAGCCTCGGCCATGTTGCAGTCTACAAAGTTGTTGAAATACACCGTATCGGCAGCAATGAGTTTGAATTTGGGCGCAAAGGAAGAGGTTTCTTCTTTGCCAGGCTGACAAGCAGCCATCCATAAAGCTACGCCCATCATTAAAAGGTATGGTTTCATTGTGCAAAAGGTCTATGATACTTTTCAGGTAAAAGGCAATAGAAGTGGGATTTTACCAATTGGTTTCTTTTGGTACCCATTTTTTTAGCTCTGGAATGATATACTCCTCATACGCGGCGGCGTTGTCTGTGCTTTGACTTTCTATTTCAGAACGGAGTTCATTGACAAGCTGATACTTGAACGATCCGTAATCGGGAAGTTGATTTTTGTCTTTCAAGTGCTGAATAAAAATATCGGCCTTTTGTAATACTACTTTGGTAAATACGCCCGCCACAACGGCCATCGGAATGGATAAAAATGCACCTGCTGTAGCAATACCCGTTGTGACAGATACCAACGCGCTGGTAGAAACTGTAAAAAGCTCTTTTGAAGATTCTTCGGTTAGTTTTTCCCAAAGCGTGGCGTTGATTTCGGAAGTGCTGGCCTTGGCCTGTTTGAAAACCTTTAAGTAATGGTACAAACTGTGCGTGGCCAATACGCCCAACTGCTCGCGGCAGTAGAAATATTTAAGGTAGTATTCAAAATACACCGCGTCGGTATCCCAAGTTCTAATGAGTTCGGCAATGCGGAGTTCTAAGGCTTCGCTGTTGGAGGCAAGGGTTTTGAGTTCGGCAAAATCTTTCTCGGCTTGGTTCTGTCGCCAACGACTTTGTTCGGCTACGGGGTCGGCGCAAAGCTGCTGGTGATACTGCTTGTCGAGGGTAATGAGGGCTTTGGCAAACAACTGCGTACGGAGGCGAAGTAAAGCTATTTCGCTGAGAGTAAATGCCTCCCAAAGCGGGGGCGATTGGTAAGGCGCATCGCCTTCTTGGCGCACCAACTGCACCGCTTCCACGATTTCGGTGTGCAGCAGGTAAGCGTGAATGGGTGCTAAAAAATCGGGTTCATCGAGAGGGAGGGCACGGGGCGCAAAGCCGTGCAAAAACTGAGGTTGGGGTTGGTTGAGTTCCCAGCGACGGATACGTTCTATTTTTTTGTCTAAGTCCTCGCGCCGACCGAGTTTTTCGAGCGTAAGCACTTGCATGTAGGCAGCGGGCGGAAACTGCAAAAATACTTTGGTGAAGCAGTGGTACGCTTGCTCAACTTGCCCCGTATAAAAAAACAACAAACCCGCGTAGTACATTTCTGTTTGTGCAGCGGACGAGGCCGTGGTTGCCTTAAACGACTCGTAAAAATCCTGCGCTTTTTCGAGGGCGTTGGCGCGGATGCTTTCGGTGGGTTCTTGAAATGCCTCCGCCGAGCGCAGGTAGTAGTATTCCTCGCGCAGACTGAGTTCGTGGTCGAGTTGGTTGTCAAGGATTTCGTCAAAAATTTGGAAAGCCGTACCTACCGTACCCATCTCAAAATGCACGTAGCCAAGCAAGGTGTGGTAAGCGGTGGGCTGCTTGGTGGCGGCCTCTCGCAGCGTATCCACCTGCGCCAAGTACGCATCCACGACCCGACATTGCGCCTCGGTTTGACTAAATAACCCCTGAAAACTCAACAACGCCTCCGCTATGGGTACTTTCTCCACCATCTGCCGCACCACATAAGGAGCAGCGGCCATATCTCGAAAAAATACGGCTAAATGAGAAAATTGTTGAGCAATTATCCCGCCCTCATCCAACGTTACAAACCTTACCCAATCGGCTTGGGCAAGGGCATTTTCGCCAATATTTTTGTACACAGCTCCTCGATTGTAGTAACCTGAAGCAAATTCGGGATTTAATTCAATGGCTTTGGTAAGGTCTTCAATCGCCTTTGCGTATTGCTTTTGGTCATAGTACACACTTCCTCGATTGTAGTAAGCCAAAAGCTCGTCGGGATTTAATTCAATGGCTTTGGTGAGGTCTTCAATGGCCTTTGCGTATTGCTTTTGGTCATAGTATGCTGCTCGTCGATTGATGTACGTCGAAGCAAATTCTGAATTTAATTCAATTGCTTTGGTATAGTCTTCAATGGCCTTTGTGAATTGTTTTTGGTTATGGTAGGCATTTCCTCTGTTGTTGTAAGCAAAAAGCTCGTTGGGGTCTATCTCAATGGCTTTGGTGAGGTCTTCAATGGCCTTTGCATGTTGCTTTTGGACATTGTACGCATTTCCTCGATTGGTGTAAGCCTTAGTATATTCGGGGTTGAGTTCAATGGCTTTGGTAAAACAAACAATGGCCAGTTCAAAGTCTTGGTTTTGGTAGGCTTCAAGGCCTTGGTCAAAGTATTCTTAGGCAGTCATGGGGCTTGTGCTAATTGAGGTTGGGTAAAACCAAAGAGACGTACAAAAGTGGGTCTTTACTCATAAAATCAATTGTAAGTCTTTGACGATGTAGGGGCGTAGTGCAGGCAATACCGACTGTTCGGTCACTAAGTCAACTTTTACGCCCAGCAAATCGCTTAGTTCTAATTCTACGCTATCAAATCAAGTAAATTGATAGTTTTCTCAAATCTAACTAAGATGTCTAAATCGCTGTCAAGCCGTTGCTCGTTGCGTGCATACGAACCAAAAATACCAACCCTAATCGGGCGATAAGGTCGCAGATGGTTCAGAATTTGTTGCTTTTGAGCTTCCTTAATCATCTCAGAAAGTGTTTTTTACAATTATACCCCAAAAACATTATTTAAGCCCCAACCCCTCATACACCACCTGCATAATGGCCGTGCGGACGTTGAGGGTGGGGATTTTGTTGTTGTCGCGCGTGGGATAGACGCGGTTGGAAAGGAAAACGTAGTTGAGGTTATAGGCGGGGTCGTTCCAAATCATAATACCCGTATAACCCGTATGGCCGTAGCTCATCGGCGTGGCACTTTTGGGCGCATTACCGCAATCTCTTCCCCGACAAGGTTTATCAAAGCCTATCCCACGACGCGACTCAGGGAATTGATAACTCGTAAACTCGTTCATGGTGTTTTCGGAAATAAACGACTCACCGCCGTAGCTGCCTTTTTGGAGGTACAGTTGTGTTACTTTCATGAGGTCGTTGGCGTTACCAAAAAGCCCCGCGTGACCGCTGAGCCCACCCAACATACTGGCGCCTTCATCGTGTACGCGCCCGTGGATGAGCGTTTCGCGGTAGAAAGTATCCCGCTCACTGGGCACAATTTTGCTCAAATCATAAAAGCGTCGCGGATTGAAAGTCAGCGAATTAGCACCTATTTTACGATAAACGTTGGTTTTTAAATAATCTTCAAACGGCACCCCCGTGATGTTTTGCACCACCTGCGGGTACAGAATGAAAGATAAGTCTGAATAGATGTATTCCTTTTTCTCGTTAAGCGGCGATTCGCGAATGGCATCGAAAATCTTCTTTTGGTATTTTTTGTGCAACCAAAGGCTATCCGTCACCTGAACCGTGTACGGCCCATGGGCGGTTTTGCCCCAGCTAAAGGTCTTTTTCTTCCAAGTACCGTCGGCATTTTTGGTATCACGCCAGAATGGAATCCACGCTTTCAGGCGCGCCTGGTGCGTCAGCACTTGCCGCCAGACCAAATCGGCTTTGTTGGATTTGTCATAACTGGGCAAATAATCCTTCATCGTTCCGTCCAGATTGAATTTGCCTTCGCTGTGCAATCGTGCCAAGGCCATGGTCGAGCCAGCAATCTTGGTTACCGACGCAAAATCGTACAAATCCGTCAACTGAACGGGGCGCGGCGGCACATTTACCATCTTCAACGGAGTTGGATACACATGCGTGCCGTAGGCTTTGCGATAAAATACCTTTCCGTCTTTGGCGAGCTGAACCACGATACTCGGCGTTGCTTTTTGGGCAATGGCGTTGTTGGCCAATGAGTCAATCTTGAAGGAAAGCCATTGGCTATTTAACCCCACTTCTTCGGGAATCGTGTATTTGAGGCGACCGATGGCAGGAATGTCTAAACCCGCACCGTAGCCAAACTGCGCATTGACCGTTACGGGGAGTTTGCCTTTGGCAGGAATGGCTCCAAACAACAATTGCGCCGACAATTCTTCGGTAAACGGCGTCAATTGGTAGGCCATCACTAGTGCTTTGGCATTTGAAATATCCTCCAATTTATTGAGCGAATACGCATTTCCAAAAACCGTTATGATTGAATTACCGTTGTTGGCCAACTCTTTTACCCACGTGGCCGTAGTGGGCGTGATCCCATAATTTGTTCCAGGACGGATGTTGTTGAGGTGCGCTCCTACCAGCACCACATCATAGCTTTTCAGCGCCGCCCGAACACGCGATTGCACGCTGTCGGGGGTTTGAGGATGAATGATAAAATGGTCTACGTTGGTATATAAAGAAAGTGTTTTTTGGAACGTAGTCAGGTCGCCCGTTGAGGCTGTTTCATTGCGTGTACCCAAGGCCACGATACCATCTTTGGTGGCCGCTGTGGCAGCAGGCGCATCAGTTAAGGAAACGGAAGCAATCGTTATTTTATCTAAATGCTTAATGGGCAAAATATAGCCTTCATTTTTCAAAACCGTCAGCGCATTTTCGGTCAGCAGTCGATTGAGCAATTCAGATTCTTTGTCATTAATATCGGCGATCAGATTTTTGGTTTCAATGGGTTTGAATTTATCTAATCCAACCCACGCTTTGGCGGCCAATACTTTCTTGACCCGCGCGTCTATTTCGGCCTGACTGATGCGCCCTTCGGCAATGGATTTTTTGATTTCGGCAATGGCGGCGGATACGTTGGGGCTAAATTCTAGCACATCCATACCTGCTTCCAGTCCTTTGGCGTCGCCAGTTCCGTTGGGGAAATACTTGGTTAAGCCTTTCATGTTCATTGCATCCGAATAAATAAGGCCGTTGAAGTGCAGTTGGTCTTTCAATAAGCCCGTCACGATAGGTTTTGAAAGCGTAGAAGGCACATTTTTGGCCGTATCCAATACTGGTATTGCCAAATGGGCCATCATGATGCCGTCGGCACCTTTCTCGATGAGTTTACGGAAAGGGTACAATTCTACGGAGTCTAACCGCGCGCGGTTGTGCGGAATAACGGGCAATTCAAAATGCGAATCAACGCCCGTATCGCCATGACCAGGGAAGTGTTTGAGCGAACTCAAAATCCCCCCGTCCTGCATTCCTTTCATGTACGCATACGATTTTTCGAATACTTTTTGGGGATTTTCACCAAACGACCGAAAGTTAATAACGGGGTTGTTGGCGTTGTTGTTAACGTCGACCGAAGGGGCAAAATTGATGTGGATGCCCAAGCGTTTTTTTTGTGCCGCCAGCGCTTTGCCCATTCTATAAATCAGGTCATCATTGCCCTGAATCGCCCCCAGCGTCATCTGGTATGGGAAGCGCACCGCACTGTCTAGGCGCATGGCCAAGCCCCATTCGGAGTCCATTGCCACCAGCAGCGGCACTTTGGAAATCGACTGATAGTAATTGGTCAGTTGCGCCTGTTGCACCGGAGCACCCTGAAAGAAAATAACGCCACCCACTTTGTAGTCGCGAATATACTGCGCCACCACGCGCGGGTTTGAGAAAGTAGTGTCGATGATGACTCGTTTGGGATTCATGGGATACCCGTGGGCCGCCACCATAATCAGCTGCGCTATGCGCTCGTCGGGCGTCAGGCTATTAAAGACCGAATCTACCCAGCGTTGGTTAGGGTTTTGCAAAAAAGGTGGTGTAATTTGGGCAAAAGAGGAAGTTGCAATGCAAAAAAATGAAAAGAGAAATAAAAACAGAGGCTTTTTCATGTAAATCAGCGATAATGCCGGTGTTGATGGTTATTGATAGTCAAAGGTTGAAAAAAGGTAGGCATAAGTCAAATCTCGTTGCCAAAAAGATTGTGACCTCCCACAAAAAGCCCCACCAAAACCAACTTCGGTGGGGCTTTTATCTATTTATTAGTAATGCTTTATTTAGGGGTTTGTGCTTCTTAGGTAGCTGTAAAATGTAGAATAAAAAATAAAAAAATATCAATACAAATTACTTATAATCAAACTATTGCAATTTTCATTAAGTTTAAAACTCACATCAATCAGGCCATCTTTATTACTTAAATAAATGCGCAAAATTAATTTATACTTCACACTGAGGCGCTAAGTTTTAGATAATCAACTTTTATACTCTTTGCGCTACTGCGACTTTGCGTGAATAAATTTGCTTAATTACTTAGATAATTTCATTTACAAAAAAAGGAGTCTTTAATCGGTTCCACATCCTTCAATCTGCGCTTTGAATACCGCCCCCGCTTTGACCTCAAAGCCCGGTCTAAATTCTACGGACTTGCCCGCCTGATAGATTACATCGCTATAGGTGTTCAGTAGATTTGCGGCTTCAATTCGATGCTCTACCTTAAAATGATGGATAGCTCCTAAAGCCGTTGTTTCGCCGGGATTGCTAAAGATATACTCCTGCGGGCATTCGGGGCGCATACTCCACAACTCCCTGCCAACATCGGCCCGATAAGCCGAAAAATAAACCCGGCCGTTATGGGCCGAAACTAATTGCGGCGAAGAGCTGCGGATTCCCGCATCAATGTCCGTCAATCGTACTGTACCTGAGACAGTTCCGTCCGAACGGTACAATTCGTAGCTTTTTTGTTGGGAGCCAGAAGCAAGAGAAGATTCGTAGGCATTCAAATACAACGAACTATCTCCTTTCGTCATTCGATAGTCAGAAAACAACGTACTTTTCAGTGGTTGGGTCCCCTGAGCGGTGCCGTTTGATTTCCAGAGTTGTTGGTTAGCAAGAAAATAAAGCTCATTTTTAAAAGTTACCAACGAAAAAGGATTAGAACTGCCTGTTCCTGAGGTAATATCTTTGACCAATGCTGTCCCTGCCGCCGTACCATCCGACTGCCACAGTTCAGTTCCGTTTGTTGCATCTGATGCTCTAAAAAAGAGTTTTCCATTATAGACAATCAACGGCCCGTAGGATTCTTCAAAATAGGGGTTTCGTCCAAAACCGCTGGTCGGCCCCGAATAAATGTCTCTGACCAGCCTCGTGCCCATGGCTGTACCATCCGACCGCCAAAGTTCATAGCCTAAACTGTCGGTATTAGCAATAAAGTAAAGGGTATCATTATACACTACAAAACCATAAGGCATTGAACTCGACGCCCCCGCATTAATATCCTTGACCAACGTAGTAGTTGAATCAGTGCCATTTGTGCGCCACAATTCAACGCCAACGTTGGCAGCTCCCTGAGCTGCAAAATACAGAAATCCTTTATAAGGAATCATTTTTACGGAGGAATCTGCCGCCGAAAAGCTCTGGGCGGGTACTCCCGCTATTTTATCAGTTATCTTATAAAAACCACTTTGACTGCTTTTATAGAGTCCGTTGGATAGAAAATAAAGTTCATTGTTAAGAGTGGCAAACAGTACTTTTTGGGGAGTGGGCGAAAAAGTATCAAAAACCTTCGTTGGGGCGGTCTGGCCGTTAGTTTTCCACAAATAGCGCCCGTTGACCATCCAATAAAGCTCATTTTGAAAAACGGTAAAATTATTAAAGTAGGTAGAAAAAACCGTTGTTCCGGCCGAATGCCCCAAGCTTTCCGAGGTGTTTTTGGTAAAGTCAGCGTACAGCGATGCATTGGTAGCGGCGCTATCAGTCCTCCATAGCTCTGTCCCCGATTTTCCGTCGTTGGCTGTAAAGAACGTTGAATTGTTAAAATGTACCACTCGACCAAACGGACTCACAGAAGAATTGGCCGTTTCGGTATTCATATCCTGGACCAAGGTGGTATTGGCCTGCGTTCCATCGGTGCGGTACAACTCAAACCCACAAGCGGGGCTGTAAGCCGTAAACAAAACACCCGTCCCTAGCGCCATCGGCACCACACGGGCCAGTTCAAGGCCTAAACTTAGATTCAGGCTTTTGACCAAGACTGTTCCTGCGCTCGTACCATCCGATACCCACATTTCGGAGGCATCGCTGGGAGAAGACGCCCTCATAAACGCTATTTTATTGCCAAAAGCAAACGTAGCATTGGTTTCAAAGTAAGAACTGAAGGTAGAATCAGCGATATTTTTTACCAAAATCGTACCTACTGTGGTGCCGTTCGTTTTCCATAATTCTCGACCATTGATGCCATCATTTGCAAAAAAGAAAAGGGTGGCTCCAGCCACGGTGAAGCCTGGATTTGAACCAAAAGTCACATCATTATAGGCTCCCGAGCCCAGATTGATGTCTTTTAGCAAGGTGGTTCCAGCGGTGGTCCCGTCTGATTTCCACAACTCAAACCCTTTCACACCTTCCGAAGCGATAAAGAATAATTGATTGTTAAACACCACGGGGTTTGTCACGTGTCGCAAAGAATCTTTCACTACTTGGGTGCCCAAGGCCGTACCGTTGGATTTCCACAACCGGGTAGAAACGCTATCATAAGCCGTAAAATACAACTGATTATTAAGGACTTGTAAATTTCTCGGCCCACTTCCAATCGTTCCAGTATGAATATCTTTCACCAAGACCGTTCCTGCACCGTTGGATTTCCATAATTCGCAACCATTAGCGCCATTGGCTGCCTGAAAAAACAAAGTGGTATCAACGACTGCAAAATTAGCTGGGTAGCTCCCCAAAACCCCAGTGTTAATATCTTTCACCATCACGGTTCCTGTAGCCGTGCCATCCGTCCGCCACAATTCTGCTCCGTTTACCCCATTATTGGCCTGAAAATACGCCTTTGTTCCAATTACTTTAAACGACTTTGGATTACTGTCTGCACTTCCAGGGTTAATATTTTTAACCATGTAAGTACCCGCAGCTGTCCCGTTCGTACGCCACAATTCAACGCCCGTACTATCTTGCAAAAAACTGAAATACAGCACATTATTTAAAACACCCAGTACATTCATGTAAGAATTTCCTGAGGCAGTATTAAACAATTCGGTGGTCCCTGTGATAGAACCATTGGTTTTAAACAAGCCGTAGCCACTGCCGTGTTTATGCGCCAAAAAAACCAGCAACCCATTAAAATTCGTCAGATTGGTGGGCGATTGTATATAATCCCCGGTGGCCGTCATATCTAGCAAAACTGTTCCACTGGGTGTACCGTCAGTTTTGTACAGCAACGTCTCTTTTTCAGACGAGGCAGTATAATAAACCGCTCCACTGATGTTGACTGCATTGGCTACGTCCATCGTACTCGCGTTTGTGCCATACACATCCTTGAGTAGTTGTTGTCCATATGATTGAACGAATAAAAGAAGATAAAAAATGGTTGTGCAAAATTGTTTCATAACGTTTAATTCAAGCCCGTACTGCCAAACTACCACATGTTAAATAATAAACTCGCATTCTAATATACGATAAAAATTAGGAATTGAAACACCATTTTATATACTATAATACTACAACAGACGGGATATATATTAAACAAAATATACCTAAACGACAAATTTAAAATATTTCATTTAAAAACAAACTTAAAATATCATTGCGTATCATCGGCTGGGGGTATTTTTCTAAAAAAGACAAAAGAGTTATTTTAGGTAGAAGATTTGGTTTTAAAAGGCAATAATCCAGCAGCTACTTAGTGGGTGACTACCAAGTAGTGTACCTAGTAAACCATCGTTTTGTGGTATCAAACTGCTTTATTGCACGGTTAGTCAGTAATGACTTTAACCACTTTTGACGGCAATGTGACCCATACCATGGAACTCAATCGCCTAAAAGCCGAAAATGAGCATTTACGCAAGCCAATGCCAAACAGGAAGAAACCATCAGGGTATTGGGAAGTAACATTAAAAATCTTACTCAAACCAACTCTTCAAATGGGAAAATAAATGAGCAAAGAAGGTTACAAAGACACCCTTGATTATCAATAAATTAAAAAAGGGAGAACCCATAGAGGCTATCCCTTTTTTATTGAATTATGACCAAACTGAGTTACTTCTTCTCCCCTCCCCCTCTTGGTGGGTTATTGGTTTTATTGGGGTTGGCGGCATTGGCCTGAGGATTTCCCCCACCTCCGCCTTTTTTCTTTTTGTTTCTATTGCGATTGCCGCTTTGCTGCTGATCACGGTCACGGCTACTGAATTTTTTATCCATTTTCGCCAAATCGCTATTGATACCAGGAGCTGGCAACAACGACACGAGCTCTTCGATTTCGAGTACTTCCAACGAAACCGGTTTTTGTCCTTTGGCATTTAGACTCAATATCCGGTTGACGTTTTCCAGCGAGATTGGGTGCCAAGTGGTGCTGTCATTCTCGTAGCCAAACCACATGATTTTCTTGAAAATATCCGTTTTCTGAAGATGTGCTTTTCCTTTTTGGGTTTGGAGAGGCGCATCTACATGCGGAATATCTTTGAGGGCATCAATGTAGGTTTCGAGTTCGTAATTCAAACAGCACTTCAATCGCCCGCACTGACCCGACAATTTGGTCGGATTTAGCGACAAATTTTGATAGCGTGCGGCAGAAGTGGTGATATTTTTGAAATCGGTCAACCACGTAGAGCAACATAATTCGCGACCACAGGCACCGATACCACCCAAACGCCCCGCCTCTTGACGAAGACTAATCTGGCGCATCTCGATACGGGCTTTAAATTCTCCCGCCAATACTTTGATTAATTCACGAAAATCCACGCGCTCGTCGGCTGAATAATAGAAAGTGGCTTTGGTGTTGTCTGACTGAAACTCTACATCCGAGAGTTTCATATTAAGTTTCATGTCTTTGACCAACTCTCGGGCGCGGTACATGGTAGTAAGGTCACGAGCGATACTTTGCTCGTGCTTTTCCAAATCGCGCGGAGTGGCTATTCGATAAATGCTCTTCAGGTTTTCGTCATTGGCCACTTTCTTTTTGACCATTTGCAGGCGAACCAAATCTCCCTGCAATGATACTGAGCCAATATGATATCCAGAGGCCATCTCGCACACGACGTAGTCGCCAGTGTGTAAATCGAGTTGATTTATGTTGCGAAAATACTCTTTACGTCCGCCCTTAAATTTAACTTCTACGACATCAAACCGTTTCATCACTGGCACATCCATATCGCTGAGCCAATCAAAAACGTTCATTTTATTACAGCCACCCGTTCCACAAGCGCCATTATTTTGACAACCGGACGTTTTTTCAGTCAGGCCACGCGTACCGCAACCTCCGGTTGAACATGATTTACAGGACATAATTTATAGAATAGTGAGTAGTGAGTAGTGGGTAGTGAGTAGTGACGGGGCTGCCCCAGCAGTAGTGAGTATTTTAATACTGACCACAATCCACTAATCACCAGCCCCTAGTCGTTATAACGGATTAAATCCAATCCAATATCTTTGCGATAATATTTTCCTTCAAATTGTACCGTTGCTGCTGCCTTTTGAGACTTACTAACTGCTCCTTCGAGCGAGTTTGCTAAGGCGGTTAAGGTCAACACACGGCCTCCGTTGCTGAGTACCTCGCCATTTCCATTGGCGACGGTCCCTGCGTGGAAGACGAGCACGTCTTCTATTCTTTCTAACTCTGCAATTTTCTTGCCTTTTTCGTACGCTTCAGGATATCCCCCCGATACAAGCACCGTAGTCACGGCTGTTTGCGGCGAAATCAGCAAATCGCTTTCCGCTAGCTTTTGGTCAGCGGCAGCGAGCAAAAGCGTCACAAAATCGGACTGAATACGCGGCAATACCACCTCCGTTTCGGGGTCGCCCATGCGCGCATTGTATTCAATCACGTAAGGTTCACCTTTTACGTTCATTAAACCAATAAAAATAAATCCGACATATCGGATTCCTTCGGCCTGCAAACCCGCCAAGGTAGGCTTAACGATTTTGTTTTCTACTTTCCGTAGAAAGTTTTCATCTGCAAACACAACTGGTGACACGGCCCCCATTCCGCCTGTATTGGGCCCTGTGTCTTTTTCTCCGATTCGCTTATAGTCTTTTGCCTCGGGCAAAATTTTATAGTTGATACCGTCCGTTAATACAAAAACAGACAGTTCGATTCCCCTCAGAAACTGCTCAACGACCACTTTGTTTCCAGCATCGCCAAACTTGGCGTCTACCAGCATATCTTGCATGGTAGCTTTGGCAGTGGCGATGTTTTCGGCAATAATAACCCCCTTACCCGCGGCCAATCCATCGGCTTTTAAAACAATGGGCAAAGCGTGTGACTCCAGAAAGGTAAGGCCTTCTTCGAGCGTTTCGGAGGTAAATGTGCGAGAAGATGCCGTAGGAATCCCATACTTCAACATGAAGTTTTTGGAAAAATCCTTGCTTCCTTCCAGTTGGGCACCCAGTCGGTCGGGGCCTACGATTTTGACTCTTGAAAGCTCAGGGCGCGCTTTCAAGAAATCAACAATCCCATTGACCAGCGGCTCTTCTGGCCCCACAATCACTAATTTAATTTTGAAGTCCGCAATTGCTTTCGCAGTTGCTTCAAAGTCATTATAGCTAAAGGGAAGATTGGTCGCTACTTGAGCGGTACCTGCATTGCCAGGGGCTACATACAACTCATCACAGTGTGGGCTTTGGGCAATTTTCCAAGCAAAAGCGTGTTCACGTCCGCCCGAACCAAGGATTAGAATGTTCATCTTTATAATATAAAAGGGATCGCTACGAGTACGATGTTGAGTATTCATAAAATTAAGAACAAACCTGCGTTTGTTCTTAATTTTATGGGGTTAGCTTTCCACCTAGTTTGCTACTTCTGACAAGAATTTGATACGCATCAATCGGAGTTCGTCTTCGGTGACGTCTTCTTCCGCCAACTCATCCATGGCCACTGCAATACTATCTGTTTCGGTTGCCATGAAGTAATCATAAATATCCCGTTGGCGGTCACGGTCCATAATCTGATTGATGTAGTAATCAAGGTTTAGTTTTGTACCGGAGTAGCAGATGTGCTCAATCTCCTCAATCAACTCGTCCATCCCAAGCCCTTTTGCTTCCGCAATCTCATCCAAATCCACTTTTCGGTCTATCTGCTGAATAATAAAAATCTTCACTTTAGACTTGTTAGCTGCTGATTTTACAACTACGTCTTTAGCGGTTTCTATCTCATTTTCTTCAACGTATTTGGTGATTAAATCAATAAACGGTCTTCCAAATTTCGAAACTTTTCCCATTCCGACCCCATTGATTTGGGCCATTTCTTGGGACGTAGTGGGATAAGTAGTGGCCATTTCTTCCAACGACGGATCTTGGAAAATCACGTACGGAGGGAGGTTTTTTTCTTTCGCCAACTTCTTACGCAGTGCTTTTAATAAACCTAAAAGCGCTTCATCGTAGGCATTGCCCCCGCCAGCAGGGGCAAGATCGGTTACATCTTCTTCGTCATTTGCTTTCTGAATCTCACTTTCATCAAACGTATGATCTTTGGAAATCGTAATCGGATAAGGGTCTTTGATAAATTTGCGTCCCTTTTCGGTCATTTTTAAGACCCCAAAATTTTCGGAGTCTTTAGACAGAAATCCAAAAATCACCAGTTGGCGAATCATCGAACGCCAGAACTCCACACCGTATTCCTCCCCTTCCTCTTCATCTTTAAATTTGCCAGCCCCATACATTTCGAGCTTGTTGTGCTCATAGCTGGTTACGTAGATGTTGTCGGTTGCGGTAATCAAATCGGCAATGTGGTCTCCATCAAACCGCTCATCGGTTTGGTCAATGGCTTTAAGGACCAAAACCGCCTCTTCCTGAATCCTGATCCGCTGCGTAGGCTTAACGCAATTGTCGCAAAACCCGCAGTCTTTCTCCATGTACTCCCCAAAATAACTCAACAACTGACGGCGGCGGCAGGCGCCGAGGTTGGCGTAGGCCACCATTTCGTTGAGCAAATGGCGGGCATTGTCACGTTCGGTAACGGACTTATCTTTGTTGAATTTCTCCAGTTTTTGAATATCGTCGATGCAATAAAACATGACGCAATTTCCTTCCAGACCATCGCGGCCAGCACGTCCTGTCTCTTGATAATAGCCTTCCAATGATTTGGGGGCGTCATAGTGAATCACAAACCGCACGTCGGGCTTGTCAATTCCCATTCCAAAAGCAATCGTTGCCACAATCACGTCGGCTTCTTCATTGAGAAAGGCATCCTGATTGTGCATCCGAGTCGATGAGTCCAACCCTGCGTGATACGGAAGTGCTTTTACATCATTGACATTCAGCAAATTGGCAACTTCTTCCACCGTTTTGCGGCTAAGGCAATAGATGATACCCGATTTACCTTTGTTGTTTTTAATGTATTTGATAAGTTGTTTATTAACATCTCCTAATTTAGGGCGAACTTCGTAGTAGAGGTTTTTACGGTTAAACGATGTTTTAAACATCGCTGCTTCTTCCATCCGTAAGTTTTTGACAATGTCCTGCTGTACTTTGGGCGTAGCAGTGGCGGTCAAAGCAATAAGCGGCAGCTCAGGGTTGATGTTGTCAATAATTCCTCGGATACGGCGATATTCGGGCCGAAAATCATGGCCCCACTCAGAAATACAGTGCGCTTCGTCTACCGCTACAAAAGAAATATTGGCTCTTTGTAGAAAATCAAGGTTCTCCTCTTTGGTCAACGATTCTGGAGCAATGTATAACAGTTTTAGGGTCCCGTCTAAGGCATCTTTTTTAACTTTATTAATTTCAGCCTTGTTGAGGGTAGAATTCAAAAATTGGGCATTGATTCCGAAAGCATTGAGTTGATCCACCTGATTTTTCATCAACGCAATAAGGGGCGAGATAACGATAGCAATACCTTCGGTTGTTATCGCGGGCAGCTGATAGCACAGGGATTTACCAGCACCAGTAGGCATAATCACAAAGGTATTATTGCCGCCCATGATGCTATTGATGATAGCCTCCTGCTCTCCTCTAAACTGACTGTAACCAAATATTTCTTTGAGTCGCTCTTTAAGCGTATGCTGTACGCCTGTGTCTACCTGAATCATCCTCGTGACTTATAAATTTTAGTGGCTTTTACTCTCCTGATTTACAGGGATTTGTATAGCTTTTGTGGTGAGTTGGAATGTAAAAAAATAACGATTATCCAGAGTTATGACAATCCGTTGTAATCGGACCCTGAACTCCAGTATCTAAGTTTGAAATTAGTAAAAATTATCAAATTTGACACAACAAATTTTTAGCCGTAAAAAAAAACATTTTTTTTACTGAACTACCCAAAATGACTAACAACATACTGATACCCAAAACCTTGCAGGATTTTTACTTAGCAAAATAGGGAGAAAATTTGTCTAAAAATATCCATAATACGTAGGTTTATTTATCGCATCCGCTCCTGCGAACGAACAAATTTCTCGTCGCGACGTATGAAACGGTTGGCAAGGACGTTGGCCAACATGGCTAATATGAGGGAATAAAAACCAAGTCCGAAATCGCCATTGGCGGTAGGATCAAAAAGATTTTTGGCTTTTCCAAACACAAAATACATGACCAAACCCATTATAATCGTCATAAGTACGGAGTTGGCGGCACATAATCCCGACTGAAGCAAACGGTTTTTATATTGAGACAACGCAAAAGCGGCCAATGCTGCCACGAGGGCCCCCAGCAAAGTAAGGTACCACACTGGCGTGATAACCGAGCTAGTGCCTTGCTGGTGGATAAGCCGCAGGGATGTCAAATGAACTGATTGGGTTGTATCTAATGCTGTTTTATCCCAAATAGGCAGGGAAATCATACCGCCCATTCCTACGGCAACCAAAGCTAAAAAAAGTGATTGAATACGCTGTAACATAACTTGTTAGTAGTTATTCTTATTTGTTTTTAATGATTTAGTAACTAATAAAGGATGGCAAAGGTAATCAATTGACTATAATTTTGATACACCCGCGAGAGGGAAGATTTCAAACCCACTTACCAACGCAAACGTTAGACTACAGCACATCATTTTGATAGATAAACTTTATTTTTACGAAAAAATCAGCATTTAAAAGAATCAAGTATGCTTTCAAAAACCTTCGGCAGTGCAGTGTATGGCGTCAATGCCACTATCATTACCATTGAAGTAACAGTAGGTCAGGGAATGCGTTTTTTTATGGTGGGATTGCCCGACAGTGCCGTAAAAGAAAGTGAACAGCGGGTGGAAGCATCGCTGAAATACTTTAATTACCGCATGCCTCGCCAAAAAGTGGTGGTTAATCTGGCGCCAGCCGATATTCGGAAAGAAGGCTCAGCGTATGATCTGCCCATCGCACTGTGTGTACTTCAGGCCTCCGACCAATTGGTCACCCACAAAAATCTGGAAGACTACATCATCATGGGAGAACTTTCACTTGATGGCAACCTCCGCCCCATCAAGGGGGTATTGCCCATTGCCATCGAAGCCCGTAAATTAGGATATAAAGGGTTCATTCTTCCCGCTGCCAACGCCCACGAGGCGGCGATTGTCAATAACCTAGACGTGATTCCCGTCGAAAACCTCAAAGATGCCATCGAGTTTTTTGAAGGCACGCAAGACATTACACCCATAACCATTGATACCAGGGATATTTTCAATAGCACCCTCAACGAGTATGATGCTGATTTTGAACATGTTCAGGGACAGGAGAACATCAAACGCGCACTCGAAATTTCGGCCGCGGGTGGGCACAATGCCATTATGATTGGCCCTCCAGGCTCTGGAAAAACGATGTTGGCGAAGCGCATTCCGTCCATTTTGCCACCTTTAACGCTTCACGAAGCCCTCGAAACGACCAAAATACATTCCGTTGCGGGCAAATTGGGCACCAAAGCCGCGCTTATTTCACGGCGGCCGTTTCGGGCACCCCACCATACCGTAAGTGATGCCGCCTTGGTAGGCGGGGGGTCGTTTCCCCAACCAGGCGAAATCTCCTTGGCACATAACGGGGTGCTATTTCTGGATGAACTTCCCGAATTTAAACGTACCGTTTTGGAAGTAATGCGGCAACCGCTCGAAGAACGCCGCGTAACCATTTCTCGCACCAAATGGGCCATTGAGTTTCCCGCTAATTTTATGCTCATTGCGAGCATGAACCCTTGCCCTTGTGGTTATTATAACCATCCTGAAAAAGAATGTGTCTGCCCACCAGGGGCGGTGCAGCGCTATCTGAACAAAATCAGCGGCCCGCTCCTCGACAGGATTGATTTGCACGTTGAAGTCACGCCCGTTTCGTTTGACCAAATTGCCTCTACCCGCAAATCTGAAAACAGCGCCGCCATCCGCGAGCGCGTCATCAAGGCCCGCCAAATTCAAACCGAGCGCTTTAAAGAAAATACAGGTATTTACTGCAATGCTATGATGCCATCGCAAATGGTAAAAGAAATCTGTGACATAAATCCTGCGGGCAAGGTCTTGCTCAAAACCGCCATGGAACGCCTCGGGCTTTCGGCGCGGGCGTACGACCGTATACTGAAAGTATCACGCACCATTGCGGACTTAGCCGCCAGTCCCGACATCAAAATTGAACATTTAGCCGAAGCCATTCAGTACCGAAGTTTGGACCGGGAAAGTTGGGCGGGGTAGAGCTATATTTATTTTAATGGTTAAATTTGCACTACTATGTCAAAAATATTCTTCGAACAATCAAGACCTACATTTTCGGAAATTATAGGTAACGGAAAAACCTTTGAAGTTCCTAATTATCAACGAAATTATAGTTGGCACTATGATGAGTGGGAGGATTTGTGGTTAGATATTGAAGAGCTCAACTCAGACGACAATCATTACATGGGTTATGTTGTTCTTAAGCGTACGCCCAATCCTAAACATTATGAAATAATTGACGGACAACAACGAATTACAACGCTAAGTATTATTTGTCTGGCATGTATTAGTCTGTTACAAGATTGGATAAACGACAATATTGAGGCTGAAGACAATCGAAAAAGATTAGAATTAATACGAACAGGTTATATCGGCTTTTTGGAAGGGCGTACGCTGGTTACTAAAGCAAAGCTAAGGTTGAATCGGATAAATGAATACTTTTTCAGAAGCTACTTAGTTCAGTTGCGTAAACCCAGCAATATAAGCAGCGAAAAACCTTCCGTTCAAAAATTATACAAAGCTTTTACTTATTTTAAAAAAAAGGTAGAAGAAAAGTTTGAATCAAATAAATCTGGCGCGGCTTTGTTTGATTTTGTAGACGGTAATTTAGGTAGTAATTTATTCTTCACACTTATTGAAGTAGGTGATGATACAAATGCTTACAAAATTTTTGAAACTCTTAATGCACGAGGGGTAAAACTGTCGGCTTCTGATTTACTGAAAAATTATTTATTTTCTCTAATCTTATCTGATTCACCTGCATTGGTAGAAGATTTAGATATGAAATGGGACGCCATAAACGACATTCTGGGAAATACAGAAGTTACTACCTATTTACGCCATTATTGGAATGCTCGCCAAAATAAAATCGAACGAAAATCCACCTTATTCAAAGCGTTAAAAAGAAAAGTGGCTAAGCAACAGGAAGCATTGGACTTATTAAACAGCTTGGAAGAAAATGTTAGTGTATATGCAGCGTTAAGTGATGAAAATAATGCATTGTGGTCGGATGATGAGAGAAAATCCATTAAAGAGCTGAATTTATTTGACGTAACTCAGTGCTACTCTTTATTGCTTGTCGCGAAAGAGAAGTTAGCACCTAGCGAATTTGTAAAGCTACTTAAGGATATAGTTGTCATAAGTTTTAGGTATAACATCATAGGCGGACAAAATCCTAATGAGTTGGAAAGAGTATATAACGACGCTGCCAACAAAGTGTTCAGGGGAGAACTAACAGCCGCAAAGGCAATTTTTAAATCATTGGAAAGCGTATATATAGCGGATACAAATTTCAAAAATGACTTTGCTACAAAATCAATTAATACAAATAAAGCAAATCAACTCGTTAAGTATATCCTCTCAAAACTCGAAAGACAATACGGAGGAAACGAAATAGATTTAAACGATAAGTCGGTAACGATTGAACATATTCTACCCGAAAAGCCAACGGATGAGTGGATTGAGGCGTTCCACAACACAGATACTTCCCAATATATCTACCGAATCGGAAATTTAACATTATTAAAAACCAATACTAATAATACTGTTGGAAGAAAACTCTTTGCAGTTAAATACCCTGAATACAAAAAAAGTGATTTTAAATTAAACAATTCACATCTTGAGTACGATAAATGGGATGCAAGTACAATAAGCAGCAGGCAAAGAGACATGGCTACAAAAGCTATCTCCATTTGGAAAATAAATTATTTGTAGCCATTTATCTCTTTACGTCACATCCCTATATAACTCCTCTACAACCCTACGGCCCGACTCAATCGCACCGTGAACTGTGCCGCTGTGGCCGCCGTAGTGCGTAGCTTCGCCCGCAAAATAAACTTTGCGCTGTACAGGCAACGACAGCGTTTGGCGGGTTAGGAGTCCGCCGCCACCCACGATGGGGTATGAATAAGCGCCCTTAATAAACGGGGCTTTACCCCAATCCATGAGACGGGCATTGGTAAGGGCACCAGAGGCAACACCTTTTCCATAAATCACATCTAACTCTTTGATGATACTTTGAATCGCCGCCGCGCTCGATTGCGCACTGAGGGCTTCGGCTCTTTCACCCATCGTCAAACCCGTCAAAACAAAGGATTTTGTGCTGCGCCCGTTTGAACTTACCCGATATTCGGGCACTGCGCCAGAAGTATACACTGAATCGGTGGCAGCATCCCAAAAACGTTGATTAAACTCCAATATTACTTTAATTCCCGCCCCCATACCAATACTCCTAATAGAAGCAATCTTAGATTCTGGAAGCGCGGGAGTAAACTGTAAATCAGTGCTTTGTAATACAGCAAGCGGCACCGTTATAATCACTTTGTCTACATAACGCCGCTGGGCTTGGGCATCTTCCAACATGATGCGTTCGTTGGTATAATCAATACGCTTGATTTGCGTATTAAGTACAACTCTTGGCAGTATGTTTTTGAATTTTTCTTCTAAAACCGAAGTTAACGAGCGGTTTGCGAGCAAAAACTCTCCCTCTCCCGCAGACCAAGCTTGGCGCTCCTCCGTCGTACCCAAAACACTCAGGCGGTTGGCCGACGTACCGTGGGCATTGGCCACCAAAGCATCGGCGATGTGCCGCACTCCTGTCGCTAATTTGGCCGATTCCATGTATTGAAGCAAGGTAGTGTCGGCGCCCGAATAATTCATAGCCTGTTGAGCCAAAGACACGGCGGCTTTGAAATCGGCGTTATTGCCCCATTGGGTTTCGGAAAGAACTTGATTACCAATTTGATAGAAATCTATCGAGGTGTTGGGCACAAAAGAAGCACCCGATTCTTTGACCCAATCGTACCACAGCGAGCGGTTTCCTTGAATTTTTTCGGCACCCAGTTCAATATCGAAATCTGTAAAACCTTTCAGCGAACGAATTCGTCCGCCAATCTGGTCAGCCGCTTCATAAATGGTATAATTTGCTTTCTTTTCTGCCAACAAATAGCCAGCATACAGCCCCGCCGCCCCCGCTCCGATAATAGCAATCTGTCCTTTGTACTCTCGCTCCGCATAGGGATCTTCTTCTTTACAACTGCCAAAGGCAATGGCTCCAGTGGTAAGGACGGTATTTTTGATAAAATCGCGACGTTGCATAGTGGTGAGTTAATGAGGATTCAGTGGTGCTTTTTCTTACGTTTGAAAGTTCTCGTTCTCTATTTTTCAATGGCACATTTAGTCAAAAACGCTTACTTGGCTATCATCCGTACATTGGTTAAGCAATTCTTGGTTGGTCTTGTGTAAAACGGGGTGTACAAAATCAGGGGCGATTTCGACCAAGGGCACCAATGTAAAACGACGTTGGTGCAATCTGGGATGAGGTAAATGTAGGTTTTCCGTATCCAAAACCAGGTCAGAATAATAAAGCATATCAATGTCAATCACTCTAGCCCCCCACCGTAAACGCCGTTCGCGACCCAGCTGTTTTTCAATTTCAAGCGTTCGACTCAGCAATTCTTCAGGCGTCAACATCGTTTCAATGCTAATTACCTGATTCAAAAAAGCGGGTTGGTCGGTCACTCCCCACGGAGCCGTTTCGTACAAATGCGACTGCGATATAACTGGTGCAATACGTTCCGAAATCAAGTCCGTTGCTTTCGCTAAGGTGGCTTCTCGCTCGCCCAAGTTTGCCCCTAACAATAAAAAAACTGATGGTTGATTCATGCCGTAAAGGTAGGAAAACAAAAATAATGAAAAGAAACGGCCGCCTTCTGTCTTTCAATAAAAATTGCTAACGCTTCACGAACATGAACATTATTACTAAAATAAAGGTAACGGTATTTGGTATTTTGTCGGCGCTGACCTGCCTTGCACAGCAAGAAATCGCACTTTACCCAAGCACCGTGCCCAACGCAAAAGACGTTGTAAATGAAGAAGTCAGAACGACTTCAAACGTCGTATCCAAAGTTTCTCAACCTACCCTCACGGTGTTTTTACCTCCAAAAGGCAAAGCTACAGGTGCAGCCGTAATCATCTGCCCAGGAGGCGGTTATGGCGTTTTGGTCATCACAAGAGAAGGCTACGATGTGGCCGAGGCTTTTACCAAGCAGGGCATCGCGGCATTTGTGTTAAAATACCGACTGCCAAGCGACAAGACCATGATTGACCCTTCCATCGGCCCACTGCAAGATGCGCAGCAGGCCATCAAAACCATTCGCCAACGCGCCGTTGAATGGAACATCGACCCCAAGAAAATCGGCATCATGGGCTTTTCCGCAGGCGGGCATTTGGCCGCCACAGCAGGAACGCATTTTGAGAAACCCGTCCTTCCCACAACCGACAGCATCAGCGTCCGACCCGATTTTATGATTTTGGTATACCCCGTCATAAGTTTCATGGAAGGTATTGGACACAGAGGTTCGGGAATGAACCTTCTGGGCAAAAACGCTTCTTCCGAGCAAATCAAGCTTTTTTCCAACGAACTTCAGGTAACTTCTTCAACACCACCCGCTTTCATCACCCACTCAAGCGACGACACCGTGGTGCCCGTTTCCAACAGTCTGCTATTTTACGAAGCCCTCCAAAAAAACAGCATTGCAAGCGAGCTGCACATTTATTCAAAAGGGGAACATGGCTACTTAAAAGTTCCTGCCTTTGATGAGTGGTTTGGCCGTTGTCTGCACTGGATGACCACGGCGGGTTTTGTAAAGTAGGAGGTATGAGGCTGGAAATAGGAGATAGGAAGTAAGAAATATGAACCCATTATTACTCTCTGCCTCTTATTTTCTACTTCTGACCTCCTACTTCTTATTTCATCTTTCTTCCCTCCCCTTTCCAACCTTTTCCTTCCGTTGGCTGCTCTTTGAGATTGAAAGCCAAATTCATGACCGAAAAAGAACTGATTCAACGCTGTCTTTCCGACGACCGTGCCGCCCAACGTCTTCTGTACGACCGTTATAAATCGGCCATGTACACGTTGGCCTACCGCATCACGGGCGATTTTGACGAAGCCAACAGTGCCTTGCAGGACACGTTTTTGTCGGTGTTTCGCAACTTGGCCCAATATCGCGGCGAGGCTACGCTAGGCGCTTGGATTAAGTCGATTTTGGTTCGAAAGGCGTATCACAATGCCCAAATAAAACGGCAATATATTTTGATGGATGAAATCCCGACCGACACCACAACCATCGACTGGGGAAACGACTCTATTGAGGCCGCGCATTTAGAAAAAGCCATTTTGAACCTGCCCGAAGGCACGCGAACCGTATTTGTATTGACCGAAATCGAAGGCTATACCCACCGCGAAGTAGCCGAAATGCTGGGCGTGTCGGAGGGAACCTCTAAGTCGCAATTGTTTTACGCAAAAAAACGGTTGAGAGAAATGTTGAAGAATACACCGTAAGGAACAGGGCTTGCCTCTGCCCGAAAAGGGTATTAGGATTACCTCTGAAGAGTGGTTTGGGATGCTCAAATTCCAACCGTCAGTTTCAAAGAAGCCTTTAAGGTTTTACATTCAAAACAGTGCTTTCGGATTCTCAAATCCGAACCAATAAACAGACAAGACGCAGGATGAAAAATTCATTGAAAGATACACTTCCGCAGTATTGCCCGCCTGAATCGGTCTGGGAAAATATTGAGCAGGCTCTCAATGAAGCGCCTTTGCAGGAAGCCCTGAGCAAGCTACCCACCTACGAGCCGCCCGTTCAGGCTTGGGTGGAGATTGCCGCACAACTGCCAAACTCACCAAGAACGTGGTGGCGATATGCGGCCGCCGCCGCCGTGGTGTTGGCGGTAGGAATTGGTGGGTATGTGGCCATGCAACCAAACGCCGAAAAGGCAGCTATTTCGTATTCACAGGAAAAAATCAATCCCAAAACAAGGGTCGCCCCAGACGAAACCATTGACCAACAATACGCTCAATTACAGGCACTTTGCAAAGACAAAGTAACGATTTGTGAAAAGCCTGAGTTTAAACATCTCAAACAAGAACTCGACAATCTTACGGCGGCAAGCAACCAACTCAAAGACGCGCTCGGCTCGTACAATACTGATGCAACTTTGTCGGCTCAACTTTCTGAAATTGAGCAAGAACGCGCCGATATTCTTCGAAAACTTAATGAAAGAATATAATCACTACAGCCAAATAGCCATGAAAAAACGAATCATTTTCAATCTGTGGAGATTCCCGCCCCCTTTACAAAAGGATTGGCAGTCATCAGGCTATGCTCATAGCGCCCGAAGGATTCCGTTCATTTTTACATTATTCATTTTGCATTTTACAATTTGCGGTTTAAATGCTTCTGCGCAAACCTTGCAGGTAGTGACCAAAACGGTCGAGAAAACATTTGCGGCTGACCGATACCCCAAAGTTAGGGTGTGGGGCGAGCGCAGCGACATTGAAATAACGCCCTGGAACCACAATGAAATCAAAGCCGTCGTTGAACTGACGGCCAAACATCCCGACCGGCACACGGCCGAAAAAGATCTCGAAACCCTGCATTACACCGCCGATAAATCGGGCAGAGCGGTGAGCCTGCGCAATTTTGTGGTATTGACCAAAAACGGAGCCAAGCCCCAATCCAACCTCAAAGCACGCTTTACACTGTTTGTGCCAGCAAATTGTGCGGTAGAAATTCAGAACAGTTTCGGCAAAACAACCGTCAAAGGACTCCAAACGGTGACGCAACTGCAAACGGAGTTTTGCACGGTAGAACTAACCGACCTGCGCGGAAACATCACCGCTCGCACGCAATTCGGCGCTTTGAAAGCCGACAACCTCAGCGGCACACTCAGCGTAGTGGCGGAGCGCACCGACCTGCTGCTCCAACAAATCAAGGGCGAATGCCGCGTACGGGCGCAACACGGAAGCCTTGACATTCAGACCGATAAGTCGCAGGTAAAACTAGACGTAGAAACCAAAAACACTGAACTCCGCAACGGCACCACCGTGGCCAAGCATTAACTTAAACAGTCCGAAAGTATGCAAAAGTTATTATTTTTTTATTTGATAATCACCAGTTCCTCTTTACTGATGGGGCAAATAGACAGCACTCACCTCAAACATACTCAACAAGCAGGAACACTTGAAAAACAGGAATTTGTTTCTGCGGCTGATTATATTTTCAAAACTCATGAAGAAAATACGTGGTTACTAAAAGCCAATTATACTGGTACACTTACCGGCCGCTCTGTCAAGGGTGATTTAGAATACACGCTGGAGATGGGAGGAGAAGTAAAATTAAGCCCTTCCTTCTCCATCAATGCTTTGATGGGATATAATCACAAATCCGAAGAAGTTGTTCGAGGGTTTGTCTATGGGCAGATAGAGCCAAGGTGGTATTATAACATGGCCAAACGTATTTCTAAAGGCCAAAGTGCCAATAATTTTTCGGGAAGTTACTTTTCCGCTAAAATCATGAGATTTACCAAGCGCCATCCTGAAGAAAGCCAAACCCAGATTATTCCCCAAGATCGCTTCCTGCTTTCTTATGGTAAGCAGTATCGAATGTTTAAACACGGATTTTTCGATTTCAGCCTAAATGCTGGTTGGCAAAAAGACAGAAAGTACACTCCCCAATATGTTTATGACAATCTCAGACAAAGGTATCAACTCACGGGTTCACAACTAACCCCCCAACATGGTTTTGTGGTAAGTTCTGAAATTAGGTTAGGACTGACTTTGAGCAAATTAAGTCCAAAAACGAATGTTACTACTTGCGATATTTTTAGATGTTTTGAAGAAGAGTATCGCATGTTTAAGATAGATATGACAAAGCTTTTTTATATAGCGCCAAACAATGCAACCATCTCTTTATCAACAGCCTATGAACAAAAAATCAAACAGTCAGCATGGTCACTTAATCAGGAATTTCGGATGGATTATGGCTATCATTACAATCATACTGTTTTTTCTGCCACTAGCTCTAGTACTGAAGAAAGTAATGGTTTTACCTTGCGCTATGTCATAGAACCTCGATACTATTACAGTCTCAAAAAAAGAATCTATCAGGGCAAGTCTGCCAACAACCTTTCTGGTACCTACGTAGCGCTACACCATGTCAACACCTTTTATTATACTTTTTTGAACTTGAGTGCGGCTGATGCTCATTTACGCGCCCGTTTTGTTTCCGCCCTAGGGGCCGTTTGGGGCGTACAGCACCGGCTTTTTTCAAAAGGATTTGTAGATGCAAAAATTGGCGTTGTGCGCAAACTCAACGAACGATTTCACGATTTTATCATCCCAGGTGTTAACCCTATTTTAGATATTAAGGTCGGCTTCGCCCTCTAAACCTCCATAGCCATGAAAAAATTATCCCTCTTCCTTTATTCTACTTTCTACCTCCTAAGCTACACCTTCGCCCAAACCGACTCCGTCCGCATTACCCACACGCAGGAGACTGGAACGCTCGAAAAACAGCGTTTTATAGACCAATATGATTATGTCTTTATGACCAAAGAGCCTACGAAGTGGATGGTGAAGGGGTATGGGAATGTAAATAATTTACTCGGTTCTGAAATTTTCCAAGGTGGGTATATAAAAAGGACGGTTGATTTTAGAGTGGGCGTAGAACGAAAGTTAAGTCCTTCCTTTTCTATTGCCATAGAAGCAGCTCGAAATCCTATTTCTACGTTTAGAAAAAATGGCTTTTTTGATTATTCAGATTACTATTCAACCAGCCGCAAACGGTGGGTTACATCCGCCGAACTGAGGTGGTACTATGACATGGCAAGCCGCATCAGACAAGGAAAAAACAGCAACAATTTTTCGGGGAATTATCTGTCGCTCAGATACGAAAGAGTCTGGCAAAATGAAAATTCTGTTGCTACGGGGTTTTCAGGCACACATGGCAAATGGAATACCGACTATTTCGGCAGTTATTACCATTCTCAACTCAGTCTGAATTATGGTATCCAACGACGTTTTTTCAGATACGGTCTTATTGATTTTTCGATTGGATTAAATCGAAACACTGACCAGCTAATCCACCGAAAATATACTTTTTTAAATGGGGACAATTCAATCAAGCAACCTATAGATTGGAATAACATTCAAAGCAGTTCTACATCCACTCCGCAGCACAATTGGTCCATCACGACTAATTTTAAAGTAGGTTTAGCCTTGGCTGACTTTAAAAAAGCCTCAGAAGTCGCCCCCAGACAAGTCTTCCAAACACTTGAAAATGAAAATCAAATGTTGAAAATTAGTTGGCCCAGAATATTACTCAGCACTTCTGCTCAGACATTTAATGGAAGTATTGGTTACGAACAAAAAATTGCCAAATCTGCGTTTTCAATCAACACTTATTTGAATTTCTCCTTCTATAACTCTTTTATAAAAAACACCACAATATACGATCCTGCGACAAAAACAAACTTTACAAGTAATAGTCAAAGCTCAAGCATTGGCGGCTTTTTACATCTTCAGCCACGTTGGTATTTTTTGATGAATCGTCAGGTGGCTCTGGGAAAAACTGGTACTAATTTATCAGGAGTTTATGCGGGCTTGAACAATGTTGGTTTTGGTTCATACGGGTTTTCAAAAAACGACCTATACAAAAACACGTTTAGGTTCTCTCCCATTTTTGTAAATACAGGCTTGTTAATGGGCTATCAACGGAAATTATTTCAAAAGGGCTTCATTGACATAAACCTCTCAAAAGGGCTAATTAACCGTCATCCTTATTTACTTGGTCCAAGCAACTTCATTTTTGACTTCAAACTCGGCTTTGCCCTCTAAACCTCCACAGCCATGAAAACCACCCCTTTAGAGAAGGTCTTCTTTAAAATGTCACTTTGATTATTTATCACTGAACCACGCCCAAAAGCATCCCTGCATTTTTTGGCGTTTTTATGTACTTTTGTCAAAAAGACATTGGTATGAGTCACCGCGCTATTCCTTCCGAACTCAAATCGTTGCTGGCAGATCTTAAAAAAGGGCTATTGGATTTATATGGTGAACGTTTACATCAGGTGATTCTCTTTGGCTCCTATGCCCGTGGGGAACAGCGTGAGGAGTCGGATGTAGATGTACTGGTAGTTCTGAATGATGAAAAAATCCATCCTCTTACCGAAATAAGCAACATGTCGTTGATGAACAGTGATTTAGGATTAAAATATGATAAATGGATTTCAACCATCCCAGTAGTCAAAACTCGGTTTTCTTCATTGAAACTACCGTTATATGAGAATGTAAGAGAAGACGGTATAGAATTATGAATTCTCTGATCATTTTTCAAAAAGCGGAAGACTGTTTGCAGGATGCAACTGATTTTTTGGAGCAAGGGCGTTATGAAGCTAGCGTAAATCGCGCGTATTACGCTATTTTTCATTGTATTCAGGTTTTACTTTGGATAGAAAACATTCATACTAAATCTCACGAAGGAGCTCATAATCAATTCCGATTGAAATACATTAAAACGGGGATTTTTCCATTGGATTCTAATATTTGGCTACAAAAATCTTATGAAAAGAGACGATTTAGCGACTATGATTATGACGACATTATCTCTGAAGAAGCCAATGAATCCGTAGAAAATGCCAAAAACTTTTTTAATATAACTTACCAATTCCTGAGTCAAAACTCCCACCTCTAAATGAATTATATAAAAGCATTTGCCCCAGCCACCGTTGCCAACGTAGCCTGTGGGTTTGATATTTTTGGATTTGCACTCGACGAACCCGGCGACATTGTAGAACTACGCAAACGCGATGAGCCCGGCATCATTATCAAAGACATCATCGGCGACGAAGGCCGCCTCCCGCGCGAACCTGAGCGCAACGCCGTGTCGGTAGTGATGCTTAAATTCCTAGAACACATCGGTTCTACCCAAGGGGTAGAAGTAACACTTCACAAAAACATGCCTTTGGGCAGCGGGATGGGTTCTAGCTCAGCCAGCTCGGTAGTGGGTATTTTTGCCATCAATGAGCTGTTGGGCCGTCCGTTGACGCAACGGGAATTGTTGCCGTTTGCCATGGAAGGCGAGCGAATCGCCTGCGGTGCCGCCCACGCCGACAACGTGGGGCCATCGCTCTTGGGTGGGTTTGTGGTTATTCGCAGCTATTCGCCGTTGGATGTCTTCAAGGTCAAAGTTCCTGACGAACTGTATTGCACGCTGGTCCATCCCGACGTAGAAGTAAATACCAAAGATGCCCGTTATATTTTACGCAACGAAGTGTCGCTCAAAAACACTATTTCTCAAATGGGCAACGTAGCAGGGCTGATTGCGGGGCTGATGCAAGAAGATTACGACTTGGTCAGCCGTTCGATGGTGGATGTTATCATTGAGCCAGTACGCTCCATTCTTATCCCTGAATTTGACCACGTAAAACAAGCCGCCCTCGACAGCGGGGCGTTGGGGTGCAGTATCTCTGGTGCGGGGCCGTCTATGTTTGCCCTCAGCCGTGGCCGCGACACCGCCGAGCGCGTTGCCAAAACCATGAGCGAAGCCTTCGGCAGCGTGGGCATTACCACCAAAAGTTACGTATCTCAAATCAACCAACAAGGCCCCAAAGTACTGGAAACAGCATAGACCCACCACATTGGGCCAGACATCGCGTCTGACCGAAAGCGCGTAAAACAATAATTGGTCGAAACGTACAAACAGGGCAGAAGCAAGGCCTGCCCCTACATATTTTTAATTATAAAATTATATCATGCTTTCTTCAAAACTCAAAACCGCCATATTTCTGCTATTCGCCACCTCATCGGTTTCTGCGCAATCGCTCAAAAAACTGCCCGAAACCAAATATTCACGGGCCGAAGTAGAAATGAACATGCGCTTTTTGGCCTCCGACGAGTTGCAGGGGCGGCGCACGGGTGAGCAGGGCAACTTAGTTGCGGCTCGGTACCTCGCGGAGCAGTTTCGGTTTATGGGCATCAAGCCAGCTCCCGGACAAACCACTTATCTGCAACCCGTTCCGTTTGTGATTCAAAAGAGTGCCAAAGAAGGACTTTTGATTGCCAACAATGATACCTTACACTCGGGTAAAGAATTTGTCATTTTGGGAGGAGGTCCCGCCAACTTCAGCGCCGATGTGGTTTTTGTGGGCTATGGACAAGCCGCCGATTATACAAAAGATGTGAAAGGCAAAATCGTGGTAGCGCAGGTAGGCACGCCCGAATCAAAAACACCGCAGGAAATCTTTGCCGCCGCCAACGATAAGCGCAAACTTGCCACCGAAAAAGGAGCCGCCTTGCTCATTGAACTGTTTACCGCCCAAATCCCCTGGAACTTAGCTTCCCGGTATTTCGGAAATGAAAAACTGAGTTTGGACAATGGAACAAGCACGGGCGTAACGCACCTTTGGGTCAATGGCCAGCAAAAAAAATATACAGATTTATTTAAAAGTGGTGCCTCATCGGCCAAGTTTTACACCACCGGCCGTGACCAACAAAATATCCTTTCGTATAATGTGGTGGGGGTAATTGAAGGAACCGACCCCATGCTCAAAAACGAATACATTGTGGTATCGGCCCACTTTGACCACGTAGGCATGGGCAAAAAAGGTGGCAATACCTACACCCCAGCCGACAGTATTTTCAACGGTGCCCGCGACAATGCTTTCGGGACGGTGGCCATGCTGACCGCCGCTAAGACCTTATCCCTCCAACCCGCTAAACGTTCTATTTTGCTGATTGGCTACACGGCTGAGGAAGTGGGATTGTTGGGGAGCAAATATTATGCAGAGCACCCGTTGGTACCGCTGAATCAGTGCGTTTTTAACCTCAACAGCGACGGAGCCGGCTACAGCGACAAAACGCTCGTATCGGTCATTGGTCTCGACCGCACCAACTGCAAAGCAGAAATCGAAGCAGGTTGCAAAGCCTTTGGATTAGGCGTTTTTGGCGACCCTGCCCCCGAGCAGGGCCTTTTCGACCGCTCAGACAACGTAAACTTAGCGGCCAAAGGCATTCCCGCCCCGGATTTCGCACCAGGATTCAAAAGCTTTGACGGTGAGATTGCCAAGTATTACCACCAAGCCACCGACAATCCCGACTCGGTAGATTTTGATTATCTCTTAAAATTCTGCCAATCGTTTGCTTATTCGGCCCGGCTCATTGCCAACAAGCCCGTTCGTCCTTACTGGATTGCTGGCGATAAGTATGAGCCCGCCGCCAAGGCGCTTTATGGGAAATAAGTGATTGTTTTTTGCTAATTTTGTTAAAATAACAAAAAGATGGTAGAGGCTCAAACCAGAAAAAAAGTACACGAATTGATTGACAGTGTAGAAGATGAATCTATTTTGGAAATAGTTGTGGCATTATTAAAAAGAGAAATAGAACGCGAATACACTGCCAATGATTACCGTAAAGCCGCTGTCATGAATGGCAGCCGGGTCGTTGCTAAATCATTCAAAAATTATGAAGGGTAAGGTATCCCAATGGGAGGTTGTTGAAGTTAATTTTCAAATGCCCGATGGACGTTTTCTTCCTCATCCTGCTTTAGTTGTTTCAAATGATGAACTCTTCCTTGATGAAGAGTTTTTCTATGCCGTATTAATGACAACCAAAAATTATTTTCCAAA
>JAIXPV010000442.1 GCA_027486105.1 Runella sp.
AGGTGGATGAATTTCATCCTGTAACTGTACAAATACCTCCGCGTAGTTGCTTGATTCTGAGCGTTCGATAACGTTGTAGTACATTCTTGGATTGCCGCGCCCAACGCTCGTAGAGAAAAATTTTACTTCGTTAATACGCTTTAATTCATTTTCTACGGTACGGGCCACGCGGTTGGTTTCGGTTAAACTACTGCCTTCGGGTGTTTCCAACGTAATTCTAAACATGGGTTTTTCCGATTTTGGAAACAACCCGAACCCGATGATTTTGGGAATGTATAACGACATTCCGAACAATAACCCCGCAAACAAAAGCGTAGGAAGCGGATGCCGCAACGCCCAGTTGAGCAACTTGCTGTATGAACCTGAAATCACTTTTTTCAGTGCTCTGAGAAAAATGTTTCCTTCGGGATTATGGCTGTTTTCCAACAAACGACTGCTCAAAAAGGGAACAATCGTGAGCGAAACTACCATCGAAGCCAAAATCGTCATGGCAACGGCCATGGGCAGACTTCGGATAAAATCTCCTGAGGCTTCTGGCAAAAACAACAGCGGCAAAAAGGCCAAAATCAGCGTAACGGTACAGCCAATCACGGCCAATGTGATTTGTTTGGTAGCTTTGACGGCGGCTTCGCGTTTTGAAAAACCATCACGCATCCAGCGTTCTATGTTTTCGACGACCACAATGGAGTCATCGACCAATATCCCCAACGCCACAATCAATCCTACTACGCTCAATTGGTTGATGCTGTAGCCTAGGTAATCAACGGCGGTGAGACCGATGGCCAAGGAAAGCGGAATCGAAATCATGACGACTACCGCCGCCCTGAGCCCAAGGGGCAGAAGCGTAAGTGCCACAAGCAGAATAGCAATACCGAAATCTTTGGCAAAGCGCCCCAAACGACGGTCTACACTTACGGATTGATCGAAATATTTGACCATTTTGATGTGTTTGGGCATCGTTTTCTCAAATTCGGTCAAACTTGCATTAAGTACTTTGCCCGTTTCCGTAATATTTTTTCCCGTTTTTTGGGCCGCAGCTACTAAGACGGCCCGCCGCCCGTTGAGGCGGGTAAAATTGGTTTCTTCTTCGTAATTAAAATTAACGTCGGCGATGTCTCTCAGGTAAATGATTTTTTGACCGTTGGTCGAAACAATCGTGTTGCGCATTTGCTCCAACGACTCATAATCGCCGCTGGTCTTGACGTTGAACCGCCGGGTACCTTCCTGCACGCTGCCCGCAGGAATGTTGAGGTTTTCGGCCTGTAATGCCCCCAATACCCGATTGATGGCGATGCCTTCCTGCGCCATTTTCTCGACGTTGAGCGAAACCCTTACGTTTTCTTTCGGAAAACCGTAGTCTTTTACGCTCCGTAGGTCTTTGATTTTCTCCAATGTCTTCCGTAGTTTTTCGGAATAATCGGCCATTTCTTTGTACGAAGCTACCTCAGAAACCAAGGCTACCTGAACGATATTGACCAAGCCTGGGTCGAATTGGAAGTAACGAATATCAAAAATATCAGTAGGTAAAATGCTACGCATGGAATTTACTTCGCGGGCGATTTCCTGCTTTTTTTCATCATTATCGACCGAGTATTCGTATTCCAACATAAATACAGCGAGCCCATCGTCGATGGTGGTACGGATATTTTTGACGTCTTTGAGTTCATTGAGGCGTTTTTCAACGGGGTCAACGACCAATTCCTCCATGTCTTTGGGGTCGGTTCCAGGATAAATCACCGTAATCACAAACGTAGGAGCCTCAAACGTAGGGTCTTCGGCGCGGGGCATATTGAAGAGTGAATTGAGCCCAAGCACCACTACTCCCACAAACATCACTAGCATAAACTGCCAGTTCTTGACGGAAAATTCTGAAAGATTCATGGGTGTGGTCTATTTGATGATTACGTTGGAAGATTCGGTCAGAAAAGCACTTCCTGAGGTGACTACCTCGGTGATGCCTTCCAAGCCACTAGTCACCAGTACTTTGTCGCCATCTACAAACCCAATTCGGATGGGTAGACGTTTCACTTTCTTGCGCGATTCATCCAAGACGTACACAAAAGCATCCTGTCCGTTGCCTTCCACAATGGCTTCAATGGGTACCATAATATAAGTGCGATTCTGAACGGGCTTAAGCTCTACTTTGGCAAAAAGTCCAGACGCAAATCTTTGACCATTGGGGTTAATACGGACCTCAATTTCGTAAAGTTTGTTCATGGGGTCGGCGGCAGGAGCTAATTTTGTAACGGTACCCGTAAACGTTTTGGTGGGATAGGCATCCAACGCAACATTTGCTTTGTCGCCCACTTTCAAACGTGCCCAGTCTTTGTCTGAAACTCCCACGCGCACCACCCAGTCGCTTTGACGATTGGAGGTGATGTAAAAAATAGGAGTTCCTGCTCCAGTTAATTCGCCTTCATTGGCCATTTTTTTGATAACGGCGCCGTCAATCGGGGAAGTGATTTGGGCATAAGAGCGGTTGAACTGCGCGATTTGTAGATTTTGTTTGGCCACATCAAAGCCTGTAGTAGCGTTTTGCAGTTGTTCGAGCGTAGCGGCAGTATCTTTGAGCATGTTTTCTACGCGCTTAAAATCGCGCTCGGCCTTTTCAACGCCGAATTTCGCCTGACTCACCTGGGCGTCGATTTCGGTCATGTTGAGCGAAGCCAGTACTTGCCCTTTGCGGACTTTTTGTCCTTCTTCCACAAAGATTTTTTGAATAATGCCCCCGATTTTAAACGACAGTTTGGCTTCTTCCGACGAAGCGACCAAGCCCGAAGCGGTAATGGATTCGGAGCGAACTGTTTGCGCTATTTTTTCAAGTTTAATAGGAACGACCGTCTCGTCGCCCATGGCGTTGTCGGCTTTTTTTTCTTCCTGTTTTCCGCAGGCTGCTAGCAGAAAAAGGGTGATGATGAATGAGTATTGTTTCATGATTGTATGCGTTATAAAATCATTTTTATTTGAGAGGATGGGTTTGATTAGTGGGCGGTCACTTTATTCAATAAAGATTGTTTGATTAACACATCAAAACGCGCGAGCGACTGTTGCAACTGGGCCGTTACGACTTCATTTTGGGCTTTAATCCATTCGATGTAGAGCACATTGTTGTTTCGGTATCGACTGTCGATGACACTGAAATATTGCGTTGCTTTATTGACGCCGTCCTGAACCAACTTTAGATTTTCTCGGGTGGCCTGAAGTTCCAAAAATGCCTGAGTAACTTGCAGTTCAATCTGTTTTTCTACTTCTAACTTTTTGGTTTTGAGCAATTCGGTCTGAATTTTAGCGCCTTGAATTTTGGATTTGCGTTCGTATCCTTTAAACAAGTCCCAAGTCAATCCGAGTTGCGCCACTCCGTAGGCCTGTTGATTGAATGTATAGCCAAATCCCTGAAAACCCGTATTGCCGCCAATAAACACCGATGGACGTTTGGCGGCTTTTTCGTGAAGGGTAATGGCGGTTTTAGACGCTAAAATGGATTGGTCGAGTTGGGTGAGTTCCTGACGGTTTTGTAAGGCTGTTTCACTCAGTTTATCCAAAGATTCATAAGCCGATGCAGGAATCAGGTTAGTGGAGTCAATCAAAACCCCTGCGTTCAACTCCCTGCTTAACAAAAAATTAAAGTAGGCCTTTGCCGTTTCACGGTTTTTGGTTGCTACGGCTAGCTGCTGGTTGAGTTTACTGATTTCGTATTCAGCGCCAATAACGGCGTCTTTGGTTAATACGTTATTGTTGACCAATTTCTGATTCAAGCGTACCAATTCATTAAGCGTTTTTTGCGCGTTTCCAAAGATTTTTATGGCTTCTGATGCCTGTAAGTATTGATAATACGCACCTTCAATAGTATATCGAAGTTCATTTTCGTACACCTTCTTTTTAGCTTCCTGCGCGGTTAGGAGCGTTTTCTGTATCAGGTAATTGTACTGAATTTCAGGGTTGTAAATTGAATACTGAACGCTGATTTTGGTATCGTGAAAGTTGTTAGGAGCCAACAGTTCGTCAACATTATCAATTTGTGGAAATACACTTGTTTGCGTTAGCTTATTAAGCGTGCTGTATACGGGATTGAGTAAATCCCCGACGGGAAACTGCAACCGGCGTCCACCTGCAGCCAATGAATAGGTAGGCGCAAAAGTGACGCGAGGGTAGAAGAGGGCTTTTGCCTGTTGAATGTTTTCAAGCGCTTTTTGAATTTCTAGGTTCTCTTGTTTCAGGGCGAGGTTATTCTTTAATCCTTCCTGAACATATTCCTCCAAAATACCCGAGTGCTGGGCTTGTATGCCGATGCTCATCATGAGCAAAAACATGGTGAAGTATCTTCTTATCATATCTTATAAAATGAACAGTGTTTAGTGAAAGGGCAAAAAAAGGTCATTTTCCAATCCATCCTAAATGTGTATGCTTGAACGAGTCAGTGTATTTGAGACCATAACCAAAAATACGATCCATGGCAGAATGCGCGAACAAGATAATCCCCGCCAACATCAGCCCAGAAGAAGTTAAAGCGAATCCGACCAAGGCAATGCCGATACCCAATGCTTTGTGGTGTACGAAGTTATAGATATAGGCTCCGATTCGGGTATTGACTACGTAACCTATCATGCTTAGGTCAGGGAGTAATAAAAGGGCGGGAAACCACCACCAAGCATATTCTAGGCGGCTGAACAAAAACACCGCGAGCACAAATTCGCCGATGTCTTCAAAAGTGAGGAGTGTTTTCATGGCTGTTTACAGAGAAATTTTAAAAATAATTGATAACGAGAATGATAAAGCTGATGAGTAGGCATAAAGGAGAATAGTAAAGAGTATCCTTTTTCCCAAATTCGGTCTGTTTTATTTTTTTGAAAAAACCAACGTAGTTGAATTCCCCAAGGGCGCGCAGGAAAAAAATAGCGGCTATACCCATTGAACCGTAGGTGATGGCGCTATCTGATAACACCGAACTATTTATAAAACCCGCTTTCAAGGCAAGAATCCAAGCAAAGCAGATGAGACCTATTGCTACGGCAATCGTTGGCAAAGGCCCAGGAGTGAACAAGGGTTTTTGTTGGCTCCCGCTAGAGGACGGAACGGCTAGTTTATTCCAGCGACGCCCTCCAAACGCCCAATAAAAGTGAATGGAGGCGATGAATGCCAAAATTAAAATATCAATGAGTGCGAGAATGGATTTCATTGAATTAAACATTTAGCAATCGTTTACAAAGACGTTTTGATCATTTTGATAAACAGTTGAAAAGACTCTTGAATACGCTCTAATTGCTGGTCATCTTTAAACATACTCATTCGATTTTTGAGATAAATCGTGACCAACCCGTGCATGTAGGCCCAGATAGTCATAGCCATTATTTCAATATTTGTTTCTTTAAAATAACCTGCCTTAACGCAATCTTCGATGACCAATTTTAGGAGCCCAAATGATTTTAAGCCATCTTCCCAAATTTCGTCTCTGCACGCTAGGGTCTCCATGGGCGCTTGCATGATGAACATCAAATCGTAGAGTTCGGGATTTTCGATGGCGTACTTGATGTATTGATGCCCCATTTCAATCAACCGCTCAAATGGATCATTTATATGAGTCACGGTGATTAACTGCTGCATCATTTTTAAGAATGCTTCTTCATGCAAGGCAAACAGCAACTCATTTTTGTCCTTGTAGTAGAGATAAATTGTACCTGGGCTGTACTCAATGGCATCGGCAATGTTACGAATGCTTGTCTTTTCGTAGCCTTGTTCCAAAAATAACTTTCGGGCTGCCTCCAAAATCAGACGCCGCATGTCTTCTTTTTCTCGTTCTTTTCTTTCCTGAATGCCCATAGATCAATACAAAATACTTAATTTGATATAAACGATGCAAATATAATGAACACTGTTCAGTGCGAAAGTGCTTTGCTAAAAAAAATGTTGAACGGTTATAAAAAGGGGTTGAAAAGAACCTAGATTGGGGCAGTAAAATAGCAGTAAAATAGAGGAAGTGTCCTGATAAATAGTTGATTGTATGCTATATAAAGGGGAAATAAAGATTTTTTAATACAACAAAACTCAAACTAGACAGTTTATTACGATAAATGTTGTAACTTTCGAAAACCTAAAAAACCCTTTGTAACGGTATGGGTAGGAAAGTCTTAATCCTTAATCAAGATTACTCCGCGTTGAGCATTTGCTCCGTTCCAAAAGCCTTCTTGCTTGTCTATCTCAACAAGGCAGAACTAGTTGCGGAATCTTCAAACTATTTTTTGCGTACTGTCAGCACGGAATTTCCAATGCCGACGGTCATTCGCCTCCATCGCTATATCCACTTGCCTTACAAAGGCGTAATGATGACGCGACAAAATATCTTCAAACGTGATGGTCATCAGTGTGTTTATTGCGGCTTACATGGAGAATTGACCTTGGACCATGTACTGCCAAAATCGCGCGGTGGCCGTACCAGTTGGGATAATCTGGTGACGGCGTGCAAACGTTGCAATGCACGCAAAGGCGATTATACCCCCGAAGAAGCCTCAATGCCTATGCGGCACCGCCCCTTCAAACCTTCCTTCATTATGTTTTTACGGGATTATTCTGGCGCAACGGATGATTCTTGGATGCCATTTCTTTCAAAAAGAGAAAAGGTCTCATAAAAAAAATTGCTTTTTTCGGTGGGATTTTCTACTTTTGCACTCCGTTTGCAAAGGCAATCGTTTGTTTCACCAAATTTCAGCCATTTTGCCCATTGGCTGATGTACGAGAGGGCAATTTCAAAACTACATTATGAGTAAAGCTCAATTAACTGATTTTGACTGGGACAGAGCCGACAACAGAGGCTTTGGTAGTGGATATTCCGCTTCTGAAAAAGCCCAGTTGGAGCAACTTATCAACGGTACAATCTCTCCCGTTGCCGAAAAAGAGGTAGTAAAAGGAATCGTGGTCGGTATGAATGACCGCGAAGTGATTTTGAACATTGGGTCAAAATCAGACGGTATCGTACCGCGTTCAGAATTCCGTGATTTGACGGACCTGAAAATCGGCGACGAAATTGAAGTATACATTGAAAATCAGGAAGACCCTAACGGACAGCTGATACTTTCTCGCAAAAAAGCGAGAGTTATTACTGCTTGGGATAATATTCAAAAATCATTTGATCATGACTTGGTGATTGACGGTTTCGTAAAACGCCGTACCAAAGGTGGTCTTATTGTTGATATTTACAGCATCGAAGCGTTCTTGCCAGGTTCACAAATTGACGTTAAGCCAATTCGTGACTTCGATATTTTCGTTGGTAAGAAAATGGAAGTGAAAGTGGTGAAAATTAATCACGCCAATAACAACGTGGTTGTTTCACACAAAGTATTGATCGAGAAAGACCTCGAAGCACAACGTCAGCAAATTCTTACCAACTTGGAGCGTGGCCAGGTACTCGAAGGAGTAATCAAAAACATGACCAAGTTCGGGGTATTTATCGACCTTGGTGGCGTAGATGGTTTGTTGCACATCACAGATATTTCATGGGGACGTATCAACGATCCTTCAGATTTGTTGCATCTTGACCAAAAAATCAACGTTGTAGTTCTTGACTTCGACGAAGATAAGAAGCGTATTTCATTGGGCATGAAGCAATTGCAGGCTCATCCTTGGGAAGCTCTTTCGCAAGAAATTGAAATCGGTTCACGTGTGAAAGGTAAAGTCGTAAACGTAGCCGATTACGGCGCATTCCTTGAAATCATGCCAGGTGTTGAAGGTTTGATTCACGTTTCAGAAATGTCATGGTCTCAACACTTGCGCAACCCGCAAGACTTCTTGAAGATTGGTGACGAAGTAGAAGCTGTGGTGTTGACCCTTGACCGCAATGAGCGCAAAATGTCACTTGGTTTGAAGCAACTCACCGCTGATCCTTGGACTCGTCAAGAAATCATTGAGAAATATGCCGTAGGCACTGTTCATAAAGGTGTTGTTCGCAACTTGACTAACTTCGGTCTCTTCCTCGAACTCGAAGAAGGTATCGATGGCCTAGTTCACGTATCTGACCTTTAATGAAACAAGAAAATTAAACACCCAAGTGACTTTATCAAAGTAGGTGAAGAACTTGAAGTAATGGTTCTGGAATTGGATGCCGACAACCGTCGTTTGTCCTTGAGCCACAAGCACCTTGAAGAAAATCCTTGGGATACTTTTGAGTCGGTATTTGCGGTAGGATCAGTACATAAGTGTACAATCGTTGCTAAAGGAGATAAAGTAGCAACCCTCGAATTGCCTTACGGTATCGAAGGAGTATGTATCCTTAAAAACTTGGCGAAAGAAGACGGAACTGTCGGAGAAATCGGAGAATCTCTAGATTTCAAAGTAGCTGAATTCTTGAAAGACGAAAAACGTATTGTGCTTTCACATACAAAAACTTGGCAGGAAAAAGA
>JAIXPV010000757.1 GCA_027486105.1 Runella sp.
ATGATGAGATACGTTTTTTTACCAGTCAGATGGACGTTTTTGGCCTCTCATTTCTACAAATTCAAGGGTTGGGTCGGCTTCCTCCGAATTGACAAAATGGGTAAAACGCGCCCGTATTTCGGGGGTTTCGACGGCCACTCGCCATTCGTCGTGGTACGTTTCAATCAGATATTCCATTTCTTTTTCCAACTCCGCACAAATCCCGAGACTGTCGTTGATAATCACCTCACGTAGGTATTCCAGCCCACCTTCTAGTTTGTTAAACCACGTGGCGGTGCGCTGAAGCGGCTCGGCGGTTTTGATATAAAACATCAAAAACCGGTCAATGTACTTGATGCAGGTGTCGTCGTCGAGGTCGCTTGCAAAAAGCACGGCATGTTGGGGCTTGATGCCTCCGTTGCCGCAGAGGTACAAGTTCCAGCCTTTTTCGGTCGCAATAATGCCAAAGTCTTTGCTTTGTGCTTCGGCGCATTCGCGGGTACAACCCGACACCGCACTTTTAAGCTTGTGGGGCGCCCGAATTCCTTTGTAACGATTCTCGATTCTGACTGCATAGCCTACGGCGTCTTGCACGCCAAAACGGCACCAAGTATTGCCGACGCAGCTTTTTACGGTGCGCAGGGCTTTGCCGTAAGCGTGCCCACTTTCGAAGCCTACGTCAATCAGTTCTTCCCAAATAAAAGGAAGTTGCTCTACGCGTGCGCCAAATAAATCAACCCGCTGTCCGCCGGTGATTTTGCAGTAAAGGTCGTATTTTTTAGCAACGGTTCCGAGGGCAATCAATTGGTCAGCAGTGATTTCGCCGCCAGGTACGCGCGGTACGACCGAATACGTGCCACCGCGCTGAATGTTGGCTAGGTACCGGTCGTTAGTGTCCTGAATAACGGCTTGTTTGGCAATCACGTCATTATAAATACTCGCCAGCATGGAAGCCACGGCGGGTTTACACACTTCGCAACCACAGCCTTTTCCGTGTTTTTCTATCACTTCGTCGAAGGTACGCGTACCCGACATTTTGATGAGGTGATACATTTCCTGGCGTGAGTAGTCAAAATGTTCACACAATACTTTTTTGACCGTTTTGCCTTGCTTTTTAAGGGTTTCGGTCAATAAATCCGATAGCATCGGAACGCAGCCGCCGCAGCCAGTACCTGCCTTAGTACATTTTTTAATGGCCGCTACATCACCCAGATTATGCCCTTCAATGGCTTCGCAAATGGTGCCTTTTGTAATGTTTTCGCACGAACAAATGCTTGCGTCGTCTGGTAAAGAAGCTACACCCATGCCTGTACTAGCGCCTTCGCCTTTGCGGACGGGCATGACCAAGTCTTCTGGATTGGGCGGTAAAATCAGTTGATTTTTGACCATTTGCAGCAGCATGTTATAATTGTCTGCTTCGCCTACCAAAATTCCGCCCAAGAGGTGTTTTCCGTCGGTGGTTACATTGAGGCGTTTGTAAATACCTTTGAGTTTATCTTCCACCACGATGGTGTCGTGGGGTGTATGCTCGCAGAAAGGCTCTCCGAAACTGGCTACATCGACCCCAATCAATTTAAGTTTGGTCGACATATCAAAGGCGTGAAAGGCTTTCTGGTCTCCTTTTTTGGCAACAGACACCGTGAGGTTATTGGCTACTACTTCGGCCATTTCGTAGCCAGGCGCTACTAGTCCATAAATCATTCCTTTGTGCAGAGCACATTCGCCAATGGCATAAATATCGAAATCGGTGGTTTGTAGTTCGTCGTTGACCATGATTCCACCCCGGGGGCCAACGCCCAAGCCAGCTTGTTTGGCCAGTTCGTCGCGGGGGCGGATACCTGCCGAAACCACCACCATATCTACTTCCAACGAGGTGTTATCCACAAAGGCAAGCCCTTTTACACTGGATTCTCCCTCGAAGTGAGCCGTATTTTTATTAAGGTGAATTTGAATCCCCAAGGCTTCCATTTTACGTTTGAGCATTCCCGCCCCAGCGGCGTCCAATTGCCGTGGCATGAGGCGTGGAGCAAACTCAATAACGTGGGTTTCGAGGCCAAGGTCGAGGGTGGCTTTGGCGGCTTCCAACCCCAAAAGTCCACCTCCAATTACCGCCGCTCGGCCAGCTCCCTGCGCATAACTTATAATGGCGTCCAAATCTTCGATGGTGCGATAGACAAAAACGCCTTCTTTTTCTACGCCGGGTACAGGGGGAACAAACGCTGAAGAACCCGTAGCGAGAATGAGCTTGTCGTACTCAATTTTTCGCCCCGTGTGGGTCATTACGTAATGCGTTTCGGGGTGGATGTGCAATACGCACTCGCCCGTCAGGAGTTGAATGCCGTTTTCGGTGTACCAACTTGCGGGTGCCATTGTAAGCTCGTCGACCGACGTGCCTGAGAAATAAGCGGAAAGATGAACCCGATCGTACGCCGGCCGAGGTTCTTCGCCGATTACCGTGATAGAAAACGAGCCGCCACCCGCTTTATTCAGCAACTTTTCGCAGAACTTATAGCCTACCATTCCGTTGCCTACTACCACTACCTTTTGAGGTTGTGCCATGAAAATGTTGTTTTGAGAATCCCTAATTACTCTTTGTTATTTACTGCTTTTTGTTGAAATAGTTAAATTAAAGTTTGTTTTACCTTAAAACTTAAAATTGTAGTTTTTGCAAAAAAATAGAATGAAATAGATGTTATTGAATGTTGTTTTTGCAAAAATAGTAGTGTTGTCTAAATTATTACTTAAAAATAATACTTAATTTCTCGAAATGCACTATTTTTGATTAAATATTTTTCAAAACGGCTACTTAGCAAAATAATATTTCAATAAAGTATTTATAAAGTACAAAAAGCGTTTGTATAAGCATTAAAAGTAACATCAGAAAATACTCAGTAGAGAAAGGGTGGCGGCCCTATTTTCGAATGCATTCATTTTAAACAAATGGGATTAACGATGAAACCAAAATTAACACTCGTAGGGGCAGGTCCGGGAGACCCTGAGCTCCTCACTCTCAAAGGACTTAAGGCTATTCAATCGGCAGATGTGGTATTGTACGATGCCCTCGTTTCTACCGAACTGCTCATGTACGCGCCGCCCCACGCCCGTATCGTATTTGTTGGCAAGCGTCGTGGGCGTTGTGAGTTTGTCCAGCAAGATTTGAATCAGCTCATTGTGGATTATGCCCTCAACTACGGCCACGTGGTTCGGCTCAAAGGCGGCGATTCGTTTGTATTTGGGCGTGGTTATGAAGAGATTGCTTTTGCGCAGGACTTCGGTATTGAAACTTCCGTTGTGCCAGGCATTTCAAGCAGTATTGCTGTACCGGCCTTGGCTGGAATTCCGCTGACGTGCCGGGGGGTGAGCGAAAGTTTTTGGATATTGACGGGAACCACAAAAAATCATACACTTTCTAAGGATGTAGCCAAAGCGGCACAAAGTTCTGCTACCTTGGTTATTTTGATGGGAATGCAGCATTTAGCGCAAATCGTGACTGAACTTGCTAGTGCAGGCAAAAGCGATACGCCCGTAGCCATCATCCAAAACGGCAGTACGCCCCAAGAAAAAATAGGGTTGGGAACGGTTAATACCATCGTGGAAGTCGTTGAAAAAGAGGCATTGGTCAATCCCGCGATTATCGTTATTGGCGAAGTAGTGCGACTACACCCCTCTTATGAAAAAGGTAGAATGGAGGTGCTTTCGGCTTTGGGTTACTAAAAACCCCTCTGTATGAAACGCCTCTTATTATTGCTTACTACCTCCGTGGTTTGTCAGTTTTCGTATGCCCAAGCTGCGCCTGAACTTTGTCAAGGTGCGTATTTTACCGAGCCTCAGGGAAAAGATTTTTTGGGACAACACGTACCTTCGTCCAAACAAGAATGGGAAACCAGAGCGCAACAAATCAGGAATCGCATTTTAGAAGGCAGCGAATTGCAAAAGATGCCACCGCGTCCTGTCTCAAAGCCGATTATTCATAGTCGGCGAGAAATGGATGGGTACACCGTTGAAAACGTGGCATTTGAGAGCATAGATGGGTATTATGTAACGGGTAATCTCTACAAACCACTGAACCAAAAAGGCCCTTTTGCAGCCGTACTGTGTCCGCACGGGCATACAGCCAAGCCGGATGCCCGTTTTCTGGAACCGATGCAGTTTCGATGTGCCAATCTGGCCCGCATGGGCGCGGTGGTGTTTGCTTACGATATGGTTGGATACAGCGATTCGCAACTGAGCACGCACAAAATTCCCAAATCCTTTAAACTTCAGACCATCAACAGCATTCGAGCATTAGATTTTTTATTGTCTCAACCCAGCATTGATAAGAATCGGGTAGGAGTAACGGGAGAATCGGGCGGCGGAACGCAGACTTTTATGCTTACGGCGCTGGACCCACGCATCAAAGTTTCGGTGCCAGTGGTGATGGTATCGGCGCATTTTTTTGGTGGTTGTGTATGCGAAAGCGGGATGCCCGTTCATAAAAAAGGGAACTTTCAAACCAATAACGTAGAAATTGCTGCCTTGGCGGCCCCGCGCCCCATGTTGTTGGTGTCTGACGGTGCCGACTGGACCAAAAACAATCCCGAGGTGGAATATCCACATTTGCAAAAAATCTACGGATTATATGGCAAAGAAAATTTTGTTGAAAATGTACACCTCGCCAACGAAAAGCACGACTACGGCCCCTCAAAGCGTGCGGCTGCGTATCGGTTTTTAGCCAAACATTTAAAATTAGATGTATCGAAAGTAACCAAAGCCGATGGAAGCATTGACGAAAGCCACGCCAAACTCCTCGACCGCAAAGACCTTGAAGTGTTTAACGAAGCCCATCCGCGTCCTACCAATGCCGTGGCTAGTGAAGAGGCAGTGATGACTAGGTTGAAATAACGGTAACTAAGGTGTCAGACGGTTTTAAACCGTCCGACACCGCGATTTTCTTATAGACTATCCAACGCTTGTTTTAAATCTTCAATCAGATAGTCAACTTCTTCCAGACCTAGATAAAGTCGTACCAGACGATGCTCTTGATTTGTAGCATCAAATTCTTCGGGGTGTAGGCCCGCGCATTTGGGCATGATGAGTGATTCGTGGCCGCCCCAACTTACCGCCAATAGGAAGTGTTTCAGGGTTTTGGCAAACTCCTCAACTTGCTCATATCTCTCAACTTTGAGCGCAATGGTCACTAATCCGCAAGCACCCGTCATTTGTTTTTTTGCCAATTCATACTGCGGAAAATCGGGATCGAGCGGAAAATAAACGCGCTCAATGGCAGGGTGATTTTTCAAAAAAGTGACCACTTTTTGGGTGCTTTCCGAAATATGCTTCAGCCGAATTGGCAACGTTCGTAAGCCTCTTAATAGCAACCAACCGTTAAAAGGAGATATAAAAGCACCCGTATTGAGGGCTTCACGGTCAAAAATCTGCTTAATCATGGCTTTACTGCCCGTCAAAACTCCCGCCACAGTATCCGAATGCCCGCCGATGTACTTGGTGGCCGATTGCAAGGATAAATCAATGCCAAAGCGGTGCGGTTTTTGGAACAATGGCGAACAGTAACTATTGTCAATGATGGTGACGATGCCCCGCGATTTTGCCAATCGGGCCACGGCTTCCAAATCTTGCAGGTCAAAGGTCAAGGTATTGGGTGACTCTAAATAAATCACTCTGGTGTTAGGTTGCAGGGCAGCCTCAAAATTTTCAATCAGCGTACCGTCTACGTAAGTGGTCGAGACATTGTACCGGGGCAGGATGTTGTCAAACAATTTCCAAGCCCATGTATAGGGTTTATGAACACTTACAATGTGGTCGCCCGCCTGAACATTGGACATCACTGCGCAAAAAATGGCCGACGCGCCGCTGTTTAGCACCAAACAATCTTCGGCTTCGTCCAAGGCAGCCAATTTTTGGCGCAAAATATCGACCGTTGGGTTTACGCCCCTAGAATACAGGTAGGCCGACATTTCATCTTCAAAGGCCCCACGCAGAGAAGCAAAATCGTTAAAAACGAAATTGCTAGTTTGTACAATCGGCGGGCTAACGGCGTTGAAGTAATGCTCGCGGTCCTCGGCAAGCTCGTTGATAATATGAGAATAGTGCATGTAAAGAGAATTTATCGCAGTAATATCCCGATGAAAATGCGAAAATAGAACACTACTCTAATTATTAGTGCTACTGCTGACAGAAATATCCAACCGTAGGAGAGCAATGGCTTTCGGGTTTGGGATTACAAGGGG
>JAIXPV010000091.1 GCA_027486105.1 Runella sp.
AATAAAATCCAATATACTTTCTTAAATCGGGAGTAGAGATGAGGATGTACCCGTCTTTGTTGAGGAGCTTGGCACAACTCTCCAGTACTGTTCTTCCTGCTTCGGGCGTAAAGTGCTCAAACACGTGCTGCATCCGTATCAAATCAAATTTGCCGAGTTTTTGAAGACTTTCATCGGTAGCATTGACCATATCTAGCCGGTAATATTTCCCTTTTTGATTGACCAATGTTTCGGGAAACAAGTCGATGTACACAAAATAGTCATCAAAAGTGCCTCCGCAACCTATTTCGAGCCAGCGTATTTTGCCTTGGTCTACCAGTTTTTCTTTCAATCCTCCATTAGCACGGGCTTTTATAAATATCCCTTTGTCTTCCAACATAGGGTACTCTTGTTCTAGTTTTGCCAACTGATAGGTCTTTATTTTTCGTTTGGTAACGACCATAAACCCTAACTTATCAAGAATCCTAGAAAAAAACTGCTTCATAATCAATTGTTTTACAAATACTTATCTACTCTAAAAAAGAGTCGATAGAGATTAAGGACAATAAACCACGCCCATTTACTTTTTTTTAGCCTACGCATGATTTGGCCGCTGTGCGCAAACTCTTCATAGTCCAACCGAATATTTGGTGGCAACACCTGTTCCAATACCGCTTTCCGTTCTTGTTTATCCAATGCTTTATGGGTACTGCTGATTCCGTTGGGGTCAAACCACACCAAATCAATGTCTTTATACACGACTTTTTCGTTGTTTAACCCGATGGCAATGAGGTAAAACTTCCAATCAGATACGATTTTGAGCGATTCATCGTACAACCCGTAGGTATCAAACAGCGACTTTTTGATATAAGCGGGTGCGTGAAAAAAAGTAGAGACATACATATCAAACAAGGTTACTTGTCGGCCCGCAAAACTGCGCTCTACCTGGGGTTTACCATTAATTTCTCGAATCTTATTGCCGTATAAAATACTGCAATCGGGCATGTTGTCGAGCATTTTCGCAGTCACATTGGGTGCTATTAGATAATCCCCTGAGTTCAGGAATTGACAATACTGGCCTTTTGCTTTCAAAATCCCTTTGTTCATGGCATGATAAATGCCATTGTCGGGCTCACTTATCCAATAGTTGATTTTATCAGAATATCTCTTGATTATTTCTACACTGCCATCGGTTGAGTCGCCATCAATGACCAAATATTCAAAGTCTTGAGAGGTTTGATTCACCACGCTTTCAATGGTTTTTTTGAGCCCTTCAACGTTGTTGTAATTAATGGTAATGATGGAAAGCTTGGGCATGGTTGTACTCAGGATATATTTGTTCAATGAGTGCAGTTATTTTATCTATATCTCTGAAAGTCAATTCATAAAACAAAGGGAGCCGCACCAAACAATCACTAAAACGGTCGGAATTACTAAGTAATCTAGAGTTGTTGTGTTGTGCGGTATAAAAGGGGCTGCGGTGCAAACTTAAATAGTGAAATACAGCTAGAACCCCGTTCTCTTTCAGTCGCTTTATTAGGGCTTCTCTATCGTTGATGGAATGACAAATCAAGTAAAATAAATGCGCGTTATTGCTCGTATAATTAGGGAGAGATGGGAGTTGTATAAAACCTTGCGCAGCTAAAGGGCTCAATTTTTCACGATAATACTTCCAAAGAGAGGTTCTTTTTTTCTGAATATCCTCCATATTTTCTAACTGAGCATAGAGGAACGCCGAAATTATCTCGGAGGGCAAAAATGATGAGCCTATATCTACCCAGCCATATTTATTGATTTCACCCCTGAAGAATTCAGCACGGTTGGTACCTTTTTCCCAAATTGTTTCGGCACGCTTCAAAAATCGCTCATCATTTATGGCCAACATTCCTCCTTCACCCGCAATGATATTCTTGGTCTCGTGGAATGAAAAAGCGGCTAAATGCCCGATAGTCCCTAAAGGTTGGCCTTTATAATAGGCATCTATGGCTTGAGCAGCATCCTCAATGACTAGCAAATTATAACGGGTTGCCAATTCCATAATGAGGTCCATGTCGCAAGCAACTCCAGCGTAATGTACGGGGACAATTGCCTTAGTTTTGGGCGTAATGAGAGCCTCTATTTGTGTGGCATCAATATTGGGATTGTCGGAATAGCTATCGGCGAAAATAATCTTTGCCCCCTGTCTGACAAATGCCAAGGCCGACGAGACAAACGTATATGAAGGTACGATGACTTCATCACCAGGCTGGATATTGGCCAGCATTGCCGCCATTTCAAGGGCATCGGTGCAAGATGTGGTCAATAAAACTTTTTTAAACCCGTATTTTTCTTCAAAAAAACGATGGCATTTTTGGGTAAATAGCCCATTCCCTGAAATTTTCCCCGATTGAACCGCCTCGACGATGTAATCTGTTTCTTTGCCTGTTAAGTGTGGTTTATTGAAGGGAATAAGTGTCATTTTTGGACGATATTTATTACTTACAAATAATATGGTAAGTATCAAAGGCTTCTTCCAAGTGAAAATTTTCTTTAATCCAAGCCTTTTGGACACTATAATTTTGGATTTGGGTCGAAACCCACATCTTTTTGTAATTCAATTCTTTGAAATAGCCTTGTGTAAACCTTATAATGTCAGTATAAACGCCTTTTCCTGAAGCTTGTGGCATAACTCCATAAAGAACACCTTCACATTCTTTTTTTTCCTGATTAAACGAACAAGTTGCAAAGCCTATGATTTCGGTGTCTTTTTTTACTAACCACGAAATTCGATTAGGATTTGCTATTGTTATATAAGATTTTGCCCATTCGACGTATCCCTGAGAAATTTTTGTTTTATCAAGCATGGGGTTAGAGGCATAATGACTTTTATAGTCTTTGAAAATGACAGGTACAATCTTGTCGAGGATTTCGTTGTTTTCCTCTGAAATAACTTCAAAACTTAATTCATTTCTTAGCGGTGGAATATCAGTATTTAATATAGAAAAATAATAAACTAACGTATCGGCATGAATAATTTGAAAACCCAATTGATGCAGTGCAGAATGTTTATCTTTCGTAGTAGTAGGCAATCGCAAAATGATTAAATCAATTGCATCACTATTAATTTGCTCTTTAAGTTCTTCAATACAAATATCATCTAAGGTTGCTCTAAAAATATTGATTCCGAACCTTTCGCTATCTAAACTTGAATATGTCACATGTCTCATTTTAGATATTATTAAATGGGGATAGAATATAGATATTTATTGGTGTACACACATAAACTAAATCAAAATTTAGCCTTTGGCATTACCTAAAACTTTTCTTATTGCTTCAAATTTGTTGTTAAATTGGATAACATATTTCCCTATTTTCCGAGCGAATAGTTTACTATTTCACCCTAACAATTTAGGCAATGCCATTTTTAATAATTTATTAAATCAGTAATAAGTTTTGTGTGTACACCAACACTGTATTTTGCAAAAGCCATTTCTCGGCAATTATCCGACATTATTTGGTAATCATTTTGCGACAGTTCCAATATTTTCATCATGGCTTTATTCAAACGCTCTGTATTACTCCATTCAGCAATATAGCCTGTTTGACCATTTTTAACCAAGTCTAACGCTACCCCCACAGGAAATGCCACCACGGGTGTTCCGCACATCATAGATTGATTAATCATCATAGGTCCAGAGTCTTCCAATGAAGGACATACAAAAACATCGGCGGCTTGATATACCTTAATTAATTGTTCTTCGTCCAATTCCCCCAGTAGTTTAAGGTTATTTATTTCAGTGGTTGGCATAAAACTACCTGCCATCAAAAAGATGATGTTTTGAGATTCTAATTGTTTTATCACTTCTAAGAGTAAGTGCATTCCTTTACGCTTTTCTTTTAAAGAAGATGCACCACAAAACACGACTTTTTGATTTGGAGATAAGCCAAAATAAGCCTTTAATTGATTTTTATTAGCCTGAGTAAATTTAGTCTCATCTACTACGCCAACCCATTTAATGACATTCTTGAAAGCAGAAGCTCTGATAGCCCTTTGATAGTCGCTCTCGGAAAAAGCAATTATTGAAATGGTCTCTGGTAAATACTTTTTCTTAAACTCAAAATTATCTTTGGCAATACCTTTATATTTTTTTTCTATAATTGCAGGACAATTAGAACAATCTATTTCGAAGCCTTTACATTGCCATGGATAATGACAACCGCCAGTAATTGGTGCGTTATCAATCATTAACCAGTATATCTTGGCTTGGGTCAATTCGTATAGCTCATGGATTATTTTGGCATTGATAAAATCTGTGACCCAGTGAACAAAAATAATATCCGGCGTTTGGGGTAATAATGCTAATATATGATTAGCCGATACAGTAGTGAGAGTTTGGAACTTGTCATAAAAGTAATAATCATACTCAAATTCAACTTTACTAATTCTTCGTTTTGCAATTCTTCGTTTTAGTCTTGCCCATAAATTTTCAAATTTATAAGGTATATATTGAATTACATTCTCATCGTTACTTCTTGCATCTTTAACTACTAAGTAAGAACTATGTCCCTCTCGACGTAATAGTTTATTGAAATCAACCGCATACTTTCCAGCACCACCATAATCCAATGCTGATAGATTTAAGATGTTTTGTTTGAATTCAGCCATCCTCGCAGTTTATATGAATCGGTATTTTAGCAGTAATTTGACCGATTTGAGAAGCAGTTTCTTAACAAAACTTCGTTTTTTTGTATTAATAAATCGTTCAAAAACATACCAATCAAAAAAGGTATCTAATTTATTTTTAGGGCGTTTCAACGGAAATACAATCGGCTTCAAAGGAAGGTTAGCCAATAAATCGTTCTCATTAAATGAATGAGTGGCATCTGCATTGAAGCCAATGTTAGAAATTAGATTTACCGACGGCACAATGGTTTTCCCTCCGTTGAGCCAACGGGCAAAAAGCCATTGAAAATCCCATACGTCATTGGGTTCTTCCAGGTAAATTTTGTCAAATTCAGCTTTAAAATGGCGGAAATACCGTTGATTATTCAACACTCTCCGAATTGCTTTTTTTCCTTCTTTGGTTTTCCATGCTTCCATGCTGTAGTCAAACTTTTGCCAAGCACGACGCCAAGTAGCCCAGCCTAAACTGTGACCCATCAACGAATAAAAATAAGAACTCCTCCGCCGCCGCCACGATTTCAGCGCATTGGTCCCCGAAATCATATAAACCGTTTCATCTTCTTTATAGCGTTTGAGCAAGGTCGAACAATACGGAAAAAATCCCGCGCTCGGTACACAGTCATCCTCCAAGATAATTCCAGCTTCTACTTGCTCAAAAAACCAAGTAATTGCTTCAGCAGGTCCATGTCCGCAACCTCGGTTTTTGTCGCGAAACAAGGTTTTTAGTTCACATGGCCAATCTATTTGTTTGAAAATTTCTCGCGTAGCCTCGCACTTCAAAACCTCGTCGGGTTTGTCGGGCCTTGGCCCGTCGGCGGCCACAAACAATTGTTTGGGCCTTATTTTCTTCAGCTCATTAAAGACTTTTTGAGCCGCCTGAGGACGGTTGAAAACAATCAATAAAACAGGCACTTCAAACATCCCTCAATAGCTCATTTTAAGCAACTTCCTGATATTTTTTATTACCTTATAAAACAGCACAAGGAGTGGATATAAAATACGCTGGTGCTTATACCACAGCAAAATCTCCATTTCCTTTTCTCGTTTTTTCCAGTAGTCATAATCTGCCAAAATATTCGCCGAAAAATACGTATTCAAAATAGCCTGATGCTCTGTTTGGCTCCACTCATTGGGCTGAGAACTAACCCCCGACATATCATAATAAGACACGAATACCGGCCAATGCTTCACGCTACAATTCCCAATGATAATAGTCTTAATCCAGAACTCGTAATCAGCATGAATTTTAAACGCCTCATTATAAACCCCATGGATATTAAAAAGTGTTCTTTTGATAAAAGTGCACTGGTGTCCAATGGTTGCACTGAAAAAATACCGCATAGAAAGCTGGGACGGATATTTCAATTCTTCAATAGTTCCGTTGTTGTAAGCCAGATAAGAGTTGCCGTAGATAATATCTTCCTCAAAATCGGCCCCGAAACCATCTGATAAAACATTTTCGACCAACCAATCTCCCGAGTTTAAAAACAAACAATAATCTCCTTTTGCCTGCGCAATGCCTTTATTCATTGCGTTGTAAATTCCCTTATCGGGTTCTGACACCCAATAATGAATATGATTTTGGTGTGCCTTTATGCACTCTAGGCTTCCGTCAGTCGACCCGCCGTCAATCACAATAAACTCAAAATCGGTAAATCGCTGGCCAATTACGCTCTTGATGGTTTTTTCTAGCCCTTGGCAGTTGTTCAGATTGATGGTGATGATTGATAATTTCATCGATAAAAATACCCTTCTACCTGAAGCAGCTCGCCTGTCTCGTAGTTTCGGTGTCCGCCTTCGATGAGTTTAAGTTTGAACCCATGACTTCTCAGCAAGTCTACCATTTCCTGCATCAGAGTTTCACCTTCGTACAACGGCACAATTGACAATTCCATTTGAAAACCTTTGATTTTGGAAAGCGAAGCCATACTTCCTTCAAACACTTGCCTTTCAAAACCTTGCGTGTCTATTTTAACAAAGATATTTTGGCCTGGGAGATAATATTGCTCAATTACATCATCCAACCGACGGACCGTTACCGTTTGGGTCCCCACATAAATAGAGTCGGGAGCGCTTTCTACGTGCACGGGCAAAATCTCCAAGATTGAGCTGCTATATGAGTTTTGGGCAAGGTTGATTTCGGCCGTCCCGTTGAAATTACCAAGCGCAAATTCCGCTGCTTTCCACCGAAAATCACCTTCCGCTTTTTTTTTGAGTTGCTGAAATTCCGCAGGTAGAGGTTCAAAGGAAACAATTTCGCCTTGATACCCCATCTCCCTCATCTTTTGGGCATACTGACCTACATT
>JAIXPV010000472.1 GCA_027486105.1 Runella sp.
ATCAGGCTGAACTTTAGCCCCTTTTACGGTCCAATTTCCGCGAATAAACACGTGGGTTTGGCGCGCCAAGTCCCCGTGACCATCGTACATAATAGGTGTGTTTTCGACATTACCCGTCAGGATTTGGGCGTATTCTTTTTCAATTTCGGCAAATGCAGGTTGGTCACTTCCTGGTAGCGCTTGTTGAAATGTTGCCCATTTAATTTGCACCCATTCTTTGGGGGTTTTGGGGCTTTTGAGCGTCCAGTAAAGCGTTCTTTTTCCAGCATCGGGCAATACTGGCAAAATTACGACGGTATCTCGCCCTGCGCCTCCCGTCTTTGGAACCGCCAACGATGCTACTATTTTGCCGCGCAAACTATCCTGATGCAACTCTAACAACGCATTTTCGGCGTTGGTCCCAATGGCGACCAAAAGGCGGCGCTTGCCCGTCAGGGTCACATTCTGCCAACGCGCTGAGCCGTTGTCCTGAATACCAAAATATTTGGCATCCAGCAATGAGGCATTGGCATGTTGGTCAAAGTCGTGCGAGTTAACCTTTGGCTCCATGATACGCACAAACTGCCGAAACTCTGCAAGATTCATCGCCGCCGTCCCATTTTTTGGGGTATATTGTTGAATCCAATTTTCTACCTTCACAATTCTCAAGGAATCTTCGCTCTTATAAAAACGCAGCGTCGGTGTTTCGCTGGTGACGTCTTCATCTCGGGAATTATTGAAAAACGCCATGTATTTGTAGTATTCTTCGTGCCTGAAGGGGTCGTAAGGATGGCTATGGCATTGCACACAGCTAAAAGTAGTTCCCTGAAAAACATCCCAAGTGGTATTGACCCGATCGATGACCGCCGCTACGCGAAATTCTTCATCCTGCGTTCCCCCTTCGTCGTTGGTCATGGTATTGCGGTGAAATCCAGTAGCGATGAGGTTATCGTCTGTCGCGTTGGGCAACAAATCTCCCGCCAATTGTTCCGTGACAAATCGGTCATAGGGTTTGTCTTCGTTGTAAGCTTTGATAAGCCAATCACGGTAGCGCCAGATGCTGCGTCCGGGGTCGCGTTCGTAGCCTTTGGTATCTGCATAGCGAGCCAAATCCAACCATGTCCCCGCCCAACGTTCTCCGTAAGCCGACGAAGCCAGCAGCGAATCAACCAGCGTTTCATAAGCGTTGGGCGACGTATCACGGAGAAATTGTTGCACCTGTGCATCCGTAGGTGGGAGGCCAGTCAGGTCGAGACTTACCCGCCGAATGAGCGTGGCGCGGTCGGCTTCGGGGGCAGGTTTAAGGTTCTGCTCGCGTAGTTTTTCGAGAACAAAATGGTCGATTTCATTTTTGGCCCAACGGGTTTCTTCGTCGTCAGTTAAGCCGATTCGGGTCCAAAAACTGCCAATTTTGGGCACATTTGGACGCTCGATGCGGTTATATGCCCAGTGGTTTCCCCATTTAGCGCCTTGGTCAATCCACTTTGTGAGCACCTCAACTTCTTCTTCTGTCAAGGGTGGGCCATCTTTAGGCATTTTATCTTCGTGGCCTTCGGGCAATAAAATACGCCGCATCATTTCACTATCGTCGGCATCGCCCGCTACCACGGGCGGTTTGCCCGACTTGGCAGGTTGGTACATATCTTGTTCGAACAGAAAACTTACCCCACCAGCCTTTTTGACACCTCCATGACACGCCATACAATGCTTGTTCAAAATGGGTTTCACCTCGTCGTTGAAATCCACCCGATGTTCAAAAATTCCTAAAAACGAAAATGAGCTCAACAATACCACTGCGGCCCCTCCTGTAAATATCCATTTTGGTTTCATTCCCATCTTAAACTGCGCATTAGACTCTTTTTTATAAAGACAAAAAATGGGGTTTTCTTACCTGTTGGGAGCGGCTGTTTTGGGTTTTTGTTTATCTTTCATCCAAAAACATAAACCATGACCGAAATTACCCAAAACCTTATTGCAAAAGACGGGCTTGCGCTGTTTGTCCGGGCATGGCCCCTAGAAACCCCTAAGGGCGTCATTGCGCTCATCCACGGTTTCGGAGAACACAGCGGAAGGTACACGCACGTGGCCGCATTTTTCAACAAAAATGGGTACTCTGTTTACGCCCTTGATAACAGAGGTCATGGGAAATCGGAAGGTAAACGTGGGCACGCCCCCAAATACGACGCGTATTTAGATGATATTGAGACCTTTTTGGAATTTGTCACCTCTAAGAACTCTTCCGCACCTTTGTTTCTTTATGGACATTCGATGGGCGGAAATTTGACATTAAACTTTGTATTACGCCGTAAGCCCGTCCTGAAAGGGCTGATTGTCAGTGGCCCGTGGATACAATTAGCATTTGAGCCTAAACCTATTTTGATTACATTGGGTAAACTAATGCGCACGGTTTTCCCAGGATTCAGTCAAGATAGTGGCTTGGCTCAGGAGCATATTTCAAAAGACCCAACGGTGGTTGAGGCGTACAAAAATGACCCGTTGGTGCATGGTTTGATTACGGCATCGGCTAGTATAGGCATTTTGGAAGCTGCCGCTTTTCTCAACTGTTATTCGGGAATAATGCCCATTCCTACCTTAGTGATGCACGCCGCAGAGGACAAATTGACCTCTCAACCCGCAAGTGAGGCATTTGCGCAACGGGTAAGCGGTCCAATCACCTACAAAAAATGGGACGGTATGTACCACGAAATTCACAATGAGCCTGGAAAATTGGAAGTGTTTAACTACATTCTCGGTTGGATGGAAAGGAATGTTTGACAACACTCAACGCCAATAAAAAAGCCCTGCCAATTTTTTTTTAGCAGGGCTTTTTTTGACACTTACTAGCCTTCTATGCCAGCGCTCGGCGGCAGTAGTAACCTGCCATACCCGCAAAGCCTGATACAATTCCGCCAATCAGCGTTGTAATCACTACCAGAACTAGCACATTGGGAATTTTAAAAATGTCGGCTACTTTTTGACCAATGAGTCCTTCATTGACAGAATGTTGATAAGAAGCGTAACCTAACCATAACGTTGCCGCTGCAAAAAAAGCCACTCCAAAAGCTTTTAAGGCAGCATCTGCTTTCCACAAGCATAACACAAAACATACGATAGGCATCAACCACCAAGGGCCAAAATATTGGGCAATGGCACTGAATAGAATGATAAGAACGTAAAGCATAACTTTGAGTTTAGGAGAATGAAAACGTACTGTAATCTACGAAGTACTAAGGAATTACGCAAAAATAGTCAGTTTCGACTTATTTTAATAGCATAATTCCCTAGTTTTTTAGTGGATTTTAACAAAATATCACCAAATAGCGTGCTTAATAACAATATGTAGGATGTTAAACCGTTTACTTAAGCAATTTTAGGGTCGAGACAATTTTAGGATGACGCTCCTCTTTTGATTTCAAAAACACCAGTTCATTCAACTCTCCTTTGGCCCATTGATCAATCATGTTATCGTACAAACGGCTTCCTGGATTTCCAGACTGACCTCCTGGGTATAGGCCGAAGGCCTTGGGCCACGTTTTGTCCAATTGCACTACCATTCGCCACGAGGGCCCGTGACCGCTCTCGGTCGTAGCATTGACGATGTTTGCACCGCCACCGTTGATGACATCCATTCGTGAAAACGACTTAAAAAGTGGCACAAGATGCTTAATATCAGCACTTTTCGCTTTCCCCCACGCCCACGATTCATTATTGATGCGTCCGTGTTTGTCAATAAGTGAGTCAATCGTAGCGGCAAAGGTAGCGCGAACAATATCGGCGGCTCTTTCTGTTTTTTTAGGGGTTCTTTTATCATCAAACCATTTCGAATTCGGTTGCTTTTTCAGCAACGCCCACGTGCGGTCACGGGTGGGAAGCATCATGGGGGCTTTTTTATCAGTTGATGGAAAATCATCATCCCATATTGCCAACCGCAGTTCTTTGACCCAGCGCTCAAAAATCGTCGGTCCTAGCTCTTCAGGGTCGTTTCTTAGGTTCCAGTTCGCCAAAATCTCATACGCAGGATGGGCTTTTGAGCTGGAATCCTTTTCCAATATTTTAAGTAAATCGGGCAAAACTCGGCGGGCTTCCACGTTAAAATTATCGTTTTGGAGCAGGCGCAGACTGTCGGTGGTGGCTTGGGTCATTTTTTCTAAACGCTCATTTATTCGAATTCCCCGCTCGCCAGGCGCAAATTTCCACCCCAAATAATAGGGGTAAGAAGGGTCTGCGGGGAATTGGTTGGCCGAACTTACGTACCCACGCCCTGGATTTTTGACGTACGGATTTTGCTCCACGGGAATCCAATCGTGCCAGTCATGCGCGGGATTTGCTCCATCTAGCACAAACTTGCCTTGCTCTTTCCATTTGAGGGGTAAATGTCCCGCCGATGTAATGGCCACGTCGTTTTGGTTGCTCGCAAACACCACGTTGAACGCAGGTGAAGCCAAATAAGGCATGATAGCGCGGTAGTCATCGTAGTTTTTGGCACGATTAATCATGTACAATGCTTTCAACGAATTGCCCACCGCCAGAGGTCCAATCCACGTGAGGGCATGACCCACGGGTAAATCTCCCATAAACGGCGTTTGGCCGTCACTGTAAAGAACAGGCCCGTGATGGGTATACCGAACCGTATCCTGCACGGTTTTGGCCTCCCCTTTCACCATGAATTCATTGATTTTCATGGTCACTGGGCGCCATTGTCCGTCGTGTTGGTATTCTTTCTGCGTTTTGTCTTTGAATTGAATTTGGTAAAAATCAAATACATCGGAGCCTACGTTGGTCATTCCCCAGGCAATGTCTTTATTAAAACCAATCCCTATACCTGGCCAGCCTGGCACACACACCCCATAGACATTGACGGTGGGCGACACAAGTTGCATCTGGTACCAAATCGAAGGAAGGGATAAACCCAAATGTGGGTCATTGGAAAGCAGCGGCAATCCCGTCGCGGTACGCGAACCGTGTACAGCCCAGTTGTTGGAGCCAATGCCAGGGTTCTCTGATTCAATGTCTAGCCGTGCAGCTACGCTTGCTTTCAGCATCTCGGGGACTTTCGGCACGGCCACGGGCGTAAAAGCCCACTTGGTACCTTTGGGAATGATGGGCGATTCTTCAATGGGATAATTGGGAAACAGCTCTTTGACGACTTCTGGTCCGTGCGCAGCCAATGTATTTGACATACGATAGTCATCGGAACGAGCATTCATGTCTTTGCGCATGAGCATCTCCACCAAAGCCGTTTTTAACGGTGACCAAGCTTCGGGCTGATAGCCCAAAATCTTGAATTCAATCGCTAAATCTTTGTATTCAACTTGGTCAATGTACGCATTTATGCCCGCTGAATACGACTCCGCAACCAGTTTTGAATCAGGGTCTTTCATGAATGCTTCAGCGAGTTTTGCAGCTCCTTCTGGCAATTGGAGACGGCGATTATAACGGTCAAAATCAAGCGCTAAGGGCCCCATTACTTCACTCAAGCGACCAGAAGTAACGCGGGCATAAAAGTCCATTTGCCACAGGCGGTCACGCGCAATGATGTATCCTTGCGCAAAAAATAAATCCGCGTCGTTTTCGGCAAAAATGTGAGGTACGCCGTTGTCGTCGTATTTTACAATCACCTCGCCCTTCAGGCCTTGTAGTTTTAATTCAGAGGAAGATGCTTTTTGGGGAGCTTCGTCATTTTGCCAAAACCCAATAAAAGGACTAAAAAAAGGCCCTAAAGCAGGGGCAGGACCTAAGGGTTGATTGAGCAGGTACGTCAGTCCACCAGCTACTAGTAGACTCAACAACGCACGGATGTACTTCATTGATAAATAGAGAAAATAATTAATATGGATTTTTTAATAAAAAATTGACTTTTGTGGTTGCAATTTAGAAGAAAACTAAACGAAGAACCCATACAGAAATAAAAAAACTAAACTAATTTTCTAAAACGCGACAAAAAACGAAAGACCTCAGAGAATGACAAAACCATTCACTCAGAGGCCTTTAATTCTATACTTATTTTGAAAAAAGTCTTGCTTATCTTTTACTTCTTTTTCCGTTTTTTCTTTTTCCGCCCTTCTTCCAACTCCTCTATCTCGCGTAGAAGCACCTGCAAATTTCCTGAATTATCATTCGTAAAATCAATCATGCTGTCGTATTCGGCTTTGCTAATTTGGAGTACATCGATGGGCTTATCGAGATAAGTCTCGATTTCTTCCAAAATGGGTTTTTCTTCTGGGCTGCAGAATGAAACGGCATTGCCCTTGAGTGTGCCCCGGCCAGTGCGTCCTACCCGGTGGACGTAGTTTTCGGCTTGCTCGGGCAAATCGTAATTAATGACATAATCAACCCCCGTAATATCAATACCACGGGCGCTGATATCGGTTGCAATCAACACTTTGGTTTTTCCACTTTTAAAATCATTCAAGGCCGTCAAGCGGTCTTTTTGGTCTTTATCTCCGTGCAGTGTCAGGCTCTTGATCTCCATGCGCTCCAATGCCTTAAATACCCGCTCGGCACGCACTTTGGTCCGGACAAAAACCATGATTTTACTTTCGGGATGCTCATTGATGATGCGCTCCAGAAAGAAACGTTTATCGTCCATTTCCACATAGGCCACAAAATGTTCGATATTTTTGGAAACGGGGTCTTTGGGCGAAATCTGAATACGAATGGCCCCGCTGTTGATGAGCGAATAGGCTAATTTCTTGATTTTTTCGTCGATGGTAGCCGAAAAAAACAACGTTTGTCGGCGGCGCGGTAGGTGGCGAAGCAAATCGCGAATATCTTTGATAAAACCTAAATCCAGCATGTGGTCGGCTTCGTCGAGAATCAACACCTCAACGCGGTCCAGCTTGAGGTGGCCCTGACTGACCAAGTCAAACAAGCGCCCAGGGGTTGCTACCACCACATCAACACCCTTGTTCAATTTAGCTATCTGTGGATCCTGCGCTACGCCTCCAAATAAACCCAAGGTTTCTACTAACGTAAAATGACCCAGACGGTTAAACACTTCGGTGATTTGCAAAGCCAACTCGTGCGTAGGCACCATCACAACGCATTTGACGCCGTCGGGGCGGCGGTTGTTGCGTTTGCGCTCGTTGAGCAAATGGATGATGGGTATGGCAAAGGCGGCCGTTTTTCCCGTACCCGTTTGGGCAATAGCCAACACATCTTCCCCTTTCAGAATGGAAGGAATCGCTTTAAACTGAATATCGGTAGGGCGTTTGAACCCCAGATTCACTAAACTTTTCTTGATTTCGGGAGCAATGTGATACTCTTCAAACTTCATGCGCTTTGCTATTTATAAAACACAAAGGTACGAAGGAGATTGGTCTTTTTCTGATAAGAGCGTTTTTGGTACGTTTTGTTTATTTCTGTGCTTGTTTGTTGCCGCTCATGGTTCGCATGTATTTGACTAAATCCAGTACTTCCTGCTCGGCCAATGCGTCAAACAATCCTACGGGCATCAGCGACGTGGGCATTACCTCGCGCGACTGAATCGACGATTTGTTGACTACTACCGCATCTTGGCCCACCACGCGCATCGTCAGCTGTCGTTCATTTTCTGAGATTACATTGCCCGAATACGTACGCCCATCGCGGGTAGTGACCACCACCAACTTATAATCTTCTTGAATTTCACCGCTGGGATTCAGCACATTAAACAACAAATAATCCAGATTCGCGCGGTTGGAACCCGTCAAGTCAGGGCCAATGTTGCCACCTTTGCCGTACATTTTATGACAACTTCCGCAGGTGCGTTGAAAAACTACCTCGCCCTTAACCGCGTTGGCCGTGGCAACGGCTTTATCAGTAATCATCCGCTGGTATTTTGAATACGATTTTTCTAAAGACGGCTCCTGTTCAATGGGTCCCCACACTTCAATGAATCCGCTTCCCACAACCCGCAGCAATTGTCGAGCGGCATAAGGTGGCACATCCCGCTTAGGAATCGTTTGGTTTTTTAGGGCTTGTGTTAATTGCCAACCATATTTAGGACGCGAGGAAAGGGTTTGAATGACCTGTTGTTTTTCGGCAGAACTAAGGTCTTTATATTTAGAAATCAATAACTTAGCGAGCGGCTCCTTGTCATAGTCAGCAATAGCCCTAATCACATCCATCCGCAATTTAGGTTCATTCAACAGGTTGGGGATTTCATTGACCAACTCCTCCCGTTTACGAGCCGCAATGGCTTGCAGTGCCTGTTGGCGTTGGAGTAAAGGCGCATTTTTGTTTTTGAGCGTAATCATAGATTTTTGAGTGGCCTCGGTATCCCCAAAACGTTGCGCTATTTGGGTGGCGAGGTTCGCCACGTCGCCTTTTTCGAGGCGCAGTTTAGCGTATACGGAGGCCCAGTTAGCAGGTGCTTTTAAGTCAAATCGCCCTTCCAATCCATCGCGCATACCTTCCAGAAGACTTACCTGATTTTTAGCTGATTTACCCACCATCGCAATGACCGTTTCGGGGGCATTGGCATCTATCAACCGACGTGCCACGTATTTGGCAATCAATGGAATCTGCGTTTGTGATGCCAATTCAAGGGCGCGATTGGGGTTGGTTTTGACCAATGGCTCTAAGCCAAACCATATCATCTTGGGCAGGTTGTGGTCTTCGTTATCTTCGCCATGTTTGGCCAGTTGTTCTACAATTTTCCACCCCGACTCATTGTCAATCCGCTGCATGGCCGACGTCAAATAAAGCCTCACCACGGGCGAAGCATCTTCTTTGGCCATTTTTACAAACGCTGCCAACGCCTCGGCCGATGGCGTTTTATCTTCGCACAGCAGTTGAATTGCCCAAGCGCGGATGTACTCATCTCGGTCGGTCAATGACTTCTGTAACTCTGCCGCCGTGATATTTCCCGTAATGTGCAACGCCCACAGCGCCCGAAGTCGATAATCAGGATTGGAATTCGTCTGAAAAATGGTTTGTAAATCAGCCAAGGCATTTTTGTCTAAACTTCCTTTGGTGGCCCGAGATTGTAGAATCACCCTTGCCCTTCTTGAATGCCAGTCGCTAGCACTTTTTTGCAGCTCAACCAATTGTTTATCTGACAGTTTAGTCAAATCATCAAAGCGGCCCTCCCAGTTTTTGGCCAAGGATTCTTTGGGCATAATTCTGAAAATACGGCCCGTTTCTCCGTTAATAACTTCCTTGCCGCAAATGTCGGCATCGTGCCAGTCGAGTACGTACAACCCGCCGTCGGGGCCGACTTCCATGCTGAACCCTACCCATTGGGCGTTGTTGGCCATGAGCAGTTCATCGCCATGCTTGGCCACAAAACCCGAACCTTTTTTCTCTAAAACATCAGACAAAACAGCGTGTTCGTGGATATTGGCCATAAAAATTCGGCCCTTATGTTCCTCAGGAAAAGCATCTGATTGATACACCCGGGCACCACCATGCGCCGAGCGGTGACTGTGGTCGGCAATGGTACGGATGTCGCTATAGATATACGGATTGAAATGTTGCCCACCCTGCCGGTGATAAATCCCCCCCAAAATGACATGCCACATGTGCGGAATCACGCAAGCACTGATAAACAGCTGACCCTTAGCATCATAATCAATTCCCCAAGGATTGCTGAAACCGTGCGCTACCACTTCAAATTTGTCTTTTATTGGATGATAACGCCACACGCCACCGTTGATATCGACGCCTTCTCCTTGCAAAATATCTTCTGGGAATGGGTCCTTATGTCGGTAAATACGGCCTTTGCCTTCGGGCTTACGCACTTTTGAAGGGGTTGCAAATCCTTGGCAACCATAGAGCCAACCATCTGGCCCCCAGTGTAAACTATTGAGTGTTTCGTGACGGTCGCGGATGCCCCAGCCCGTAAGCCGTACTTCGATATTATCCATATCGGCTACGTCGTCGTGGTTGCGGTCGGGCACAAAGAGAAGGTTCGGCGGAGCGCCTAGATACAGTCCATCAAAGCCAACGGCCATGGCGGCAGGAAAAGCAATCCCTTCCAAAAACACCTTTTTGGTATCGGCTACACCATCATGATTGGTATCTTCCAAAATAAGAATTCGGCTATTGCCCGCGTTAGAGAAACCGTGTCCGCGCGATTCATAGTCACGGTTTTCGGCCACCCACAGGCGGCCTCGGTCATCCCAGCAAAAAGCCATCGGCTGGGTCATCATCGGTTCAGAGGCCCACGTATTTACTTTAAAGCCCTCTTTAAGGGTCATGTTGGCAATGGCTTCTTCGGGCGACAGGAACTTGGCATCTCGGCCTTCCTGCTGTGCCACTCCCCAGAGGGCGTACGCCATGTCTTGTCCGCTAAATTCGCTCCACGTACCCGACAATTTAACATCGTTGAACTCGCCCGTATAAATCACCAATTGGTGTTTTATCACCTCTACTTTCCCTTTTTTAATTTGCCAATCTCCCGTACGTGCCCGCGCAGGACCAGCACCCAATTGGCCATCTACCCGCCAATATTGCGGAAAACCTTTGTTTTCGGGATGGTCAAAAATGGCAATATGCGCCAAATCACTGCGGCCTTCTACCTGCATTCCGATGTCTACCCAAGTGGCGCGTTGGCCTTCGGCTTTTTCGTTCTTTTGACGGGCCGCGTTTATCACTTCGCCTTTGATTCCCTGTTTCCACGGCATTCTAACAAACAACCCGCCGTAGTCGTATTTTCCAATCGTTACATCGGTTTGGGCTTCGCCAGCCCATTCAAGATTAAGAATATATTTCCCATCTTTCTCCGTCATGGTCCAAGTTTGGGTTTCGGTCAGCACGGCACTGCCCTTTTCGTCGAGCAAGTCGTACACGGTTTCCCATTTTACTTCTGAGCCTTTGCTTCTGATTACTTTGGCCGAAACCCGCCGCCAATAATCTCCCTCAGGATGGTGAAAATAATCACGACCGTTCACACGGGTATAACCCCAATAAATACCCGTTTGGTGTTTGTGGTGCCCAGGGCTGTACTCGGTCAAAACCCCCTTGCCGTCGGGGGCCATGATGGGGTGAAGGTAAGGCCGAAAATCCGCCTTAGCGTTTTGGGTCAAAATGGGTTCTTTTCCGTTGAGTCGAAACACTGAAATCGTCCCCGCTTTTTCATCCTGCACTACACGTAACTCAGTTTTTTTGGGCGGGACTTTCACTAAGCTGGGGGCTTGGGGCTTAAAAGCGGCCCATCCTACACTGCACAAGGCTACCGAGAGAAGAAAATGAAAAGGTTTCATTCTTAAAATAAAGTTAGGAACAATGAACGTCGCGGTGATTGCGGGAACCAAATCTCCTTGGCAATCAAGTATAAAAGGCAAAAACGCCTTTTTATTCCTCCTTTTATTTGAATATTCTTAAAAGATTTTGAAGAAAACCAGGCTAACATCTCAGCCAATTTGCCGCAAGGCCAAATATTCGGCCACCAGTGTCCAACAATGTGCTTCACATTCCCAACGCATCTGAAACAACGGAGAAATGGCCATACGATATAACAACGGGTTTTCGTAGGCCGTCAACAAACCCGCAATGAAGAAGTAAAAACCCTCAAAATCAGCGTTCGAAACGGGAAGCCTGGCTTTGGGTACTCCTTTTACGCCCAACCTCATCAATGACGTTTTTAGGCAAATTTCGTCTAATACCGACAACTGTTTTTGCAAAAGAGACTGAGTATCAGCAATTAGTTTGTGGCGAATGGGCTCTAACTCGGGAATCACAAAAGCCCCCATCAGGCGGGCAACGTGGTAAATAATAGCCACACTACGCGGATACTGGTGCGCACATCTGAAGGGCTGGGTCAAGTAACGGTCGGTTTCAATCACCGACTTTATATACGTCAAACTATCCGTATCATGCTGATTTATAGGTAGATTATACTCATAAATACAGTACAACACATTGGCCAAAACACAGGCGTCAAACTCAATGTACATGTTTTTACCAAACCACGTAGAGTACCCTTTCAGGGGCCGGTATTCGGGGTAGGTATTTTGAATAAATTGCTTTGTTCCGTTGGCGTGCAAGCTCAATTTTTCTTTCAGCCAAAGCCCCTCCTGCCGCGTGGGTGCCGAAGTGAGGTAAATCATGGCAGTGTCGTCGGTATCGTCTGGAATTCGAAAATGCTCAAAATGCCGAAACAAATGGCCATTCGGAAAATGTTTGGAAGGGGTTGTTTTCCAGAAATTGTAGGTTTTCAAGCCGTCTTTGTTTCGAAATTTCGGATAATTCTGAACGCCTTTTTGCGCAATTTCATCAACCCATCGTTGACTTTGGGCCGAAAGAAACGGTTTTAGTTTTTGCAGCGTAAACACAATCACCGCCGTAAAAAATACCGTCGTATCGGGGCGCTGATAACCAATCAAACGGCTGGTACGCCACGCTGGAAATAACCCTTCGTCAAAATACCCCTCTCCTTTCGACTGCAATGCCGCAATCCGCGCAATGGTTTCATCCAATACATTCATGCTGAAAATTTCAAGCTGCGAATATCGTAAAACATTTTCTGTTCAAAGAAATCTACCGATAGTTATCCTGTAAATCAAGCCATTAAAAGTTTGGCACGAATGTTGTGCTTAGCCTTTTATACCAACCTTAATCCCATAAGTTGTTATGAAGAAAATATACACTCTTGTCATCGGGTTACTTGTAACGGGCATGAGTTTTGCCCAGCAAAGTTTTATTTTATCACACATTGACCACCGAGGTTTTGTAAATTTTTCGGGGGGCACTAGTATTCCCGTCAAATCTCTTGTGAAAGCAGCGCCTAGCGCATCTTCTGAAATCAGCGCTTTGCGAGGCTCATCCATGCAGGTAGCGGCGGGGTATCGTCTCACCCGCAGAATAGGAATTATGGGGTCTTTTACCAACTGTCTTAATCAAACAAGCACGCTCAAACTTGTTGAAAGTATACAAAAAAGCCATCCAGGCGGCACATGGACGTCTTCGGGCGGCACGTGGAATTGTTCGCATTTTTTGGCAGGGCCTTACATGACCTTCAAAGCAGGCATCTGGATGTTTGACACCCGCGTTACGGGCGGCTATTCGTGGATTCAGCGTCCTTATACCGAGCTGAAAGGAACGTTTTTTGACGTTCCGCTGACCATCAAAACCGCCCAGAGCCGCAACGGCTCGTTTTCGGTGGGAAGCGGCGCAAGCGTTCGTTGCAAAATCTCGCGTAATTTTGCCCTATCGGTACATGCCGATTACGTGAGCACCAAAGCGTCTTTCAACGACATTACCAGTACTTTAACCATTGGCAAAGACAAAGGCGACGAAAAAATTAGTGAAGTACACCCTATCGGTTTACTGAGTATTGGCGGTGGGCTGAGCCTGCTATTTTAAGGGAAGAAGTGCTAAAAATTTAACGATATATACAAAAATAGGGGCGGCTGAAGCAAAGTCTTCAGCCGCCCCTATTTTTGTATAAAACCATCTCAAGGCTGGATGGTACATTTGACAAACGAGCTCGGTTGCCAGCCTTTTTTCCAACCCGTTTTGGGAAGAGATTTACGCGCGGTTTTCAATAATCCCTCCGCGCTAGACGGCATTGGTACATATCGTTGGGTTAAGTCACTGGCCGACGAATCCTTCAATTTCATTTCAACGTTGGTCCAGTTAAATTCTACAAAATTCAGAAATTGCTGAACCGATGCCCTGAGTTTGGCATCTGCGTCGTATCGAAAGGCCGTCATATATACGGAACGGCCGTCGGGCAAAGCAACGCTGGTGTGCGTTTGTAAGAAATTATTCCCTGAAAAGTTCTTAAACTCGTAGCGCTCTCCCGTCGACACTTTATTCACATCCGCAACATTTTCCTGTGGAATATACCAGTTAAATTTCCAAAAAATATTGGTGGCTTTGCAGGACTCTACAATAAAGCCGTTGTGGAGCGAGGCATCGTTTTTAAACTTGTTTTCACGACTTTCGAACGTCGCCTGCGTGCCCGTTTCTTGTGTGATGCCTCCAATTTTACAGTTCCCCATCGCAAACGTCACCCCCGTTCCTTTGGCCAAATGCAGTCTGTCGATGGTTAAATCCGAACCCAAAGGTTGCACATAATTCTTTTTGGCGGGGATTCGACACACAAATCTACCGATATGGTGCCGCCCGTCGGGCACCTCGGGATAGTTAAAATAATATCCATCACCGTAGAGTTTCAGCCGAACGTCGGTTTCTACCTCGTCAAACACCGCTCCTGTCATGGCTTTATTGAGCCATAAAACCGTCATTTCGTTCATTACCGACTCACTCATAAACGCCGAATTAGTATTTTTCACCAACATTTTTTTGATGCGAAAACTGCTTTTCGGACTTCGATAGGAGGTCCAAGTATGCTTAGAGCCAACCCAAGAAAGATTTTTTTTTAGCATATTCGGGTACGCTTCCGCATCGGCCACCCGTGGTTTTCGCAATACGTCTTCCATCACATAACTGTCGATGCGTACGTGATTAATGGCCTGTGTGTACAGCACAATAGCACAAGAATACTTGGCATACAGGTGTTTAACATACAAACTATCCTTGCGTTTATGAACGGTAGGATCTACCTGATTTTCGAAGGTGAAAGTATAAAAAGGCTTCTCGATGGGCGCATCTCCCCACACTTCTTTGTCTTGCTGCGCATAGAGCGAATCAATGATTACGGCCCGGTGGGCACCGCGCACGTTGACGCCCCACACCGCAAAATCATCTTTTTGCAGATTCAGGCCATTAAATCCGTTGATTTCACGAAAAGCTTTGACCCGTATTCGGTCATAGCCACTGTCACGTTCTTGATTGCGGGTAAAGATATTGATGGCACACATGGGGATATTCCTAAACGTAATCGACCCTATTATCAATCGTGATTTGGGGTTATTGGCGGGGGCTATGATTTGCAGAAACGCCTCCCCGCCTTCGTTCATCGGATTGGCAATTTTGAGATTAGACGTATTTCCATCAAGGGTTAGCGAACCTCCTAGCGTCAATTCCTGAATATCTTCCAATTGAAGCACTTTGATTCTGCTAAGTTCATTTTGGGCTTTTAAGACGGTATTTTGAAAATAAAACCGTAACCTTTTAGGGTTAACCAATTGCTTTGGCGTAATGATAACAGGGGCAATAGTGTACGTTTGGGCAGCAAAATTGACACGGTCGCAGGCCGCAAGGGCCCGTACCAAACCATCATTGATGGCTTCTGAGGGGGTGTCGAGAAACCAGTCAATATTTACGCCATCTTGATACTCAAACACCCGCTTATATCGACCTTTTATGGCTCGATTGGCACTTTCTAGCACCGTACCGCCGTTGGGAATAGACTCATCGTCTGTGGCGTCGTACTGCCAATCACCTTGCTTTCCAGCGTCAGTTACGCGGTAGATTTTTTGAGGAGAAGGATTTTTCAAGGTTATTAATCCCCATAAACTCATGGTTTCTGTCTGCGCCCGTGATGAGTACACAACTACAAACAGTAAAAGGAAAGAAATATAAAACGACGGTTTAGGCATGGACATACAGATGATTCTGCTTATTAACTCAAAATAGGCCCGAAATCGTTTATTTATTTATAAAAATCCGTTGCACATAGCTTAACTTTTTCGCCATTCTCGCTATGTCCAGATGGCTGCTAAACAACCAATTATACCAAACGGTAACCTATAACAACTATAGCTAATTTTTTCCTTGGAAAATACAAGAACAATGGTGCTTTTGACTATTTTAGGTATTTTCGTCCCGAAGGCAAAAAAACCATGCGACTACGGATATTACTTTTTTTGTTGTGTTTAGGTCTAGGCTGTCAAACGCCCACCGAAAAGAAAACCTATGTCATTGGTTTTTCGCAATGTACGGGCGGCGATGAATGGCGGCGGGTTATGCTCAACGACATGAAACGCGAACTGGCTCTTTACCCTCATTTCCAGTTACTGTACAAAGACGCCGCCAACAGCACAGCTACCCAATTGGCCCAAATAATGGAATTGGTACGGCAAGACATTGACTTGCTTATTATTTCTCCCAACGAAACATCGCCCGTTTTAACGGCTGCGATTGATGAAGTTTTCCAGAAAGGCATTCCCGTAGTATTGCTCGACCGTAAAATCACCTCCGACTCTTATAATTCCTTCATCGGGGCCGACAACCTTGAAATCGGGCGTATGGTAGGTGAGGCTGTGCCTACGCTCCTCAAAAATGGCGGCAAAGTGGTTGAAATATGGGGACTGGCGAGTTCGTCGCCCGCACAGGAACGCCACAGGGGGTTGATGGAAGGTATTTCTAAAGCGCCCAATATTCAAATTAGTGGCCAATTGTATGGGCAATGGGAGCAAGATACCGCCCGAAAAGTAGCATTGGCAAATCTCGACGTACTTCGTGATGCTGATTTGGTTTTTGCGCACAACGACGTCATGGCGCTGAGTGTTCAACGTGTGTGTCAAGAAGCAGGTATCAGCCCGTTGCCGCTTTTTGTGGGCATTGATGGGCTTCCTGGTCCCAAAAGCGGTTTACAAAGAATCATGGATGGCACGCTCACGGCCACGTTTTTGTATCCCACTGGCGGGGAAGAAGCCATCGAAGTTGCCGCCCAAATCTTGGCTGGGAAAGCCGCTAAACGAGAATATTTATTGAATTCGATTCGGATTGACCGTAGCAATATTAAAGCCATCAAAGCCCAAAGCGACAAGTTGTTACACCAACAACAAGACATCGAAAAACTCAACCAACGAATCGGGCAACTGAACGATACCTACGCCAGTCAGAAGAATGCGCTGTATGTCATCATTACGTGTTTGGTGTTGGCGGTATTGCTGGGAATTTGGGCGTTGTATTTGGTGAGAGCCAAGCAGTTGTCCAACAAAAAATTGGAACTCCAGAATCGACAAATCAACGAGCAAAAGGATAAAATTGAGGAGGTTTCCAACCGAGCCCGTCAAGCGACGGAAGAGAAACTTCGCTTTTATTCGTACATCTCTCACGAGTTTCGGACACCGCTGAGTTTGATTCTTACGCCCGTTGAAGACTTGCTGGTTCAAAAAGCCATTTCACAAAAAGACCTAAAATCGGGGTTGTTGTACATCCAGAAAAACGCCCATCGGTTGCTGCGACTGGTAGACCAAATGCTCGACCTCCGCAAAACCGACGCTGGCAAACAACTTCTTTTGGCTTCTGAACAAGACATTGTGCAGTTCCTGCGGGACATCGTGACGGATTTTCAGCAGAAAGCTCACAAATCCAAAATTGATTTACAATTTATCACTTCCACTACGCGACTTCCCCTTTGGTTTGACGCCGAAAAGCTCGACAAAGTGCTGTTCAATCTACTTTCCAACGCCTTCAAATACACCCCAAAAGGCGGTTTTATCCACGTAGTATTGCAAGAAACAATCGAAAAGGTGCAAATTCTTATCAAAGACAACGGCGAAGGAATGTCCGAAACCGAAAAAGAGCGCGCTTTTGATTTGTATTTCAGCGGACAAAAAAAGTACAGCCTCGGCACGGGACTCGGCTTGGCTTTGTCGCGGGAGTTTGTTCATTTACACCACGGCGAAATTGACGTTGCCTCCACCAAAAATGAAGGGACGACATTCGCTATTTCGTTACCCAAAGGAGACAACCATTTGATGCCTGAAGAAAAGGCACTTTTGGACAAAACCGAGCGCCCAACGCCTACCTTTTTTGAAGAAACCGAAGTGACAACAACTACCTCGGCACAAGAGGGTTCGGGCGAAGCAACCTCCGTTGTATTGATTGAAGACAACATTGATTTGAGTCATTACATTGTTGACAAACTGGCCAAAACCGTGTCTATCAAATCATTTACCACCGCAGAGCGTGGCTGGGAAGGAATTTTATCCTTGATTCCAGACCTGATTATTTGCGACGTAATGCTGCCTGGTATGGATGGATTTGAGTTGACCCAGCGCGTCAAAGAAGACTTCCGAACCTCGCACATTCCCGTTTTGTTACTTACCGCAAAAAGCCAAATTAACGCAAAAATCGAAGGCTCAAAAGCGGGAGCCGACGTGTATTTGACCAAGCCCTTCAACACCACGCACCTGACCGAAACCATCAAAACCATGCTCAACAACCGCGCCAAAATTCAGCGTCGGTTTAGTTCGGAATACGTATTTGCCAACGAAAACAAAACCGAAAAACGCTTTCTTAACGAACTCACGGCGCGCATTGAAGCGCACATTGCCGATACTGAATTTGGAGTCGAAAAATTAAGCACCGACATGGGCATGTCGCGGGTGCAGCTCTACCGCAAAGTACACGCGCTGCTGCAGATGAACGTCAACGATTACATTACCGAAATCCGAATCAACAAAGCCAAAGCCCTCCTGCGCGATACCAACAAGAGCATTGCCGACGTAGCCTACGAAACAGGCTTCAACTCAGCCGCGTATTTTACCACACTCTTCCGCCAAAAACAGCACCAAACGCCTTCGGAATTTAGGAAGGGCGTTGGGGTTTGAGAACCCCAAGCGTCGGTTATGAGTAACCGACGTCACGGTTGTAAGTGCCGTTGTTGGTGTTTTTTCACCAACAAACTCCTCTTAATTCAGAAAAGGCGTTGGGGTTGGAGAACCCCAAGCGTCGGTTATGAGTAACCAACGTCACAGTCGTAAGTGCCGTTGTTGGTGTTTTTTCACCAGCAACCTCCTCTTAATTCAGAAAAGGCCTTGGGGTTTGAGAACACCAAGCGTCGGTTATGAGTAACCAACGTCACAGTCGTAAAATACGGCTCCACCCAAAGGCTTCAGCCCTGACATCTTCCTTACAAGTCATGTACGATTTTTGAAAACAGGCGTTACATTTTTGAAAGAAAATTATCGAACATCCAATATAAAACACTAAAAAACAGTCATTTAAATAATGCACGAAATTTATAAGTATTTGAAAGAATACCAAAATCCGATGCGCTAACGACCTGCTACTTTTGACCCATTCCTTTAAATTATTTACACGAATGAGTCGTCAGAACAGCATCTTCTTTTGGTCCATTACCGCCGCGTTGGGCGGCTTTCTTTTCGGATTTGATACGGCCGTTATCTCGGGTGTAGAACAAACCCTCCAACGGCTTTGGTCGCTCACTCCTTTCCAACACGGCCTGACCGTTTCTATCGCCTTAATAGGAACTGTGGTGGGTTCATTTTTTGGCGGCATTCCCGCCGACCGCCTCGGACGCAAAAAGACGTTGTTCTGGATTGCCGTTTCGTATTTACTCTCGGCGCTTGGCACGGCCTTGGCCCACGATTGGAGCTTGTTTTTGGTGTTCCGGTTTTTAGGCGGTTTGGGCGTAGGCGCTTCGTCGGTAGCGGCACCGATGTACATCACCGAAATCTCGCCAGCCCGTTCGCGCGGCAAAATGGTGGCGTTGTTTCAATTCAATGTCGTTTTCGGAATCCTGATTGCCTACATTTCTAATTATTTTCTAAAAGACATCGCGCAGGAAGCGTGGCGTTGGATGTTGGGCGTGCAAGCATTTCCAGCGTTGTTGTTTATCATTACGGTGCTCAACATTCCTGAAAGTCCGCGTTGGTTAGTCTTGAAGAAAGGCAAAACCGCCGAGGCCTTGTCTATTCTTCAAATCATCGACCCCGAAACTGCCGTTCAAACGCTTGAGCGTATTTCCAACAGCCGTGCCGATACCACTCAACGCAAACCCCAACTTTTTTCGGGCAAGTATAAAACCCCCGTGATGCTGGCGGTGCTGTTTGCGCTTTTCAACCAACTTTCGGGCATCAATGCTATCATCTACTACGCTCCGCGCATTTTTGAAATGACTGGTTTGGGCAAAGATTCGGCCTTACTTTCTTCGGCTGGCATTGGGTTAACCAATTTGGTTTTTACGCTATTAGCCCTGAATGTTATTGACCGTTTCGGTCGTCGTAAGCTGATGATGGTGGGGTCAATAGGTTTGATTGTGACCTTGGGTTTGGTAGCACGCGCCTTTTATTTGGAGGATTTTGGCATGACCGTTCCTGTGTTACTCTTTGTCTACATTGCCTTTTTTGCTTTCTCTCAAGGAGCCGTGATTTGGGTGTTTATTTCGGAAATTTTTCCTAACGAAGTACGGGCCAACGGGCAAGCCCTTGGGAGTTTTACCCACTGGATTATGGCGGCCGTCGTAGCCTTCAGCTTCCCATCTATTGCGGCTTATTTGGGCGGTGGCAATACGTTTCTGTTCTTCTCTGGTATGATGTTGCTCCAACTGCTTTTTGTTTGGAAAATCATGCCCGAAACTAAGGGCTCTTCGCTCGAAAAAATCGAACCTGCCGTTTTTGCTCACTAAGACTTTAATCCTTCTACCAATATGAAAACCAACATTATTTGTTTTGGAGAAATGCTTTGGGATGTGCTACCAACCGGAAAACAGCCCGGTGGAGCGCCGATGAACGTAGCCGTTCACCTCAAAAATTTAGGCCACAACCCCCTGATGATCAGCCGCATTGGGCACGACGAACTCGGCAAACAACTCCTAGATTTCATCCAAGAAAAAGGACTTACTACCGACTTGATTCAACAAGGGGAAACGCACCTGACGGGCGTGGTCAAAGCCAACGTCAGCGACAAAAACGAAGTTACCTACAAGATTGTACAACCCGTAGCTTGGGATTATATCCAATGCGACGAAGCCCTCGAAACCGCCGTAGCCAATGCCGATGTGTTTATCTACGGTAGCTTGGCCGCTCGCAATGCCGCTTCGGCCGATACCCTTTTCCGATTGCTCAAACAAGCGCGTTTCAAGGTATTTGACGTCAATCTACGCGCCCCCCATTATGACCAAAACACGGTCGAGCAACTCCTCCAGTATGCCGATATGGTCAAGATGAACGCCCATGAGCTAAATGTTCTCTCGACTTGGTTCACTCCTGAAATCGATGAAGAAAACGCCATCGTTGCTTTAGCTAAAACCTTTGATATTCAAACCCTGTGCGTAACCAGAGGCGAGCACGGAGCGGTGCTCTGGACAGATGGAAAATTCTACCAAAGTGCAGGTTTTCATGTCGAGGTCCAAGACACCATCGGCAGTGGCGATTCGTTTTTGGCGGCGTTGCTCACCTGTTTGTTGGACGGCCAATCCCCAGCCGACAGCCTTCTGTTTGCCTGCGCCATGGGCTCGTTGGTTGCCACGTATCGTGGCGCTACGCCTTTTGTTACCGCCTCAGAAATTCATTCTTTTCTCACCCCCCAAATACAATAACAATCTATTATGAACACTAAAATTCTCTACTTAACCAAGCTGAAGCACTATCTTCCGGTCATCGTAACGTGGCTTTTTTCGCTGCAAACCGTCTTGGCACAACGTGTGGTAACGGGTAGCGTTACGGGCGACGACAACAACGAGCCACTCGTAGGTGCCAGCATTCTGGTAACTGGTACCACCATCGGAACTACCGCCAACGGCGAAGGTAAATTCTCAATTTCTGTGCCCGACAACGCCACCACGCTGAAAGTTTCGTTTATCGGTTACACCACCAAAGAGGTTTCAATCACTGGAATCAGCACCATAAACGTCAGTCTGACTTCTGGCGGCGCCCTCGGCGAAGTCGTAGTCGTAGGCTATACTACGCAGCGCAAAGAAGACTTGACTGGCTCGGTAGCGGTGGTTGAATTGGCCCCCATCACAAACAACAGCTCAGGCAATCCTATGCAGTCACTGCAAGGACGCGTACCGGGTTTGTACATCGAAAGAGACGGCTCCCCCAACGGTTCCAACAGCCGAATCCTGATTCGTGGGGCCAACACTTTGGGAAACAACGACCCACTTTACGTCATTGACGGAATTCCGACCACGCGCCCCGAAGTGTTCCAAAACATGAACCCAGCCAACATAGAATCTATTCAGGTGTTGAAAGATGCCTCGGCCGAGTCCATTTACGGAGCGCGCGCTTCCAACGGCGTGATTATCGTGACCACCAAAAATGGCGGTAATACCAACGGCAAAATCGAATTCCAGTTTAACAGCAGTGTATCGGCGCAATCGGAAAAATCAATGCGTTTCAAAATGCTGAACGCCGTCGACAGAGGCCGGGCTTTGTGGCAGGCATCGGTCAATGACGGCCAAGACCCAGCGGCAGGTTACGGTGAGATTTACGATTTTAACTGGAACAAAAACTTCAATAATCCCGTATTGACGGGCGTGACGGTGAAGCCTTTCGTGGGCGGCGACCCCAATACGCCTGCTGGTGATACCGATTGGCAGGATGTGATGTACAAAACGGGCATCGTTAGCAGAAATGATTTTACGGCTTCCTACGGCACCAAAACCTCCTCTCTCGAAATAAACTTGGGCCACCTCAAGAATACAGGGATGCTGCGATTTACCAACTACGACCGCTTGAGTGGCAGCATCAATGCCCTCACGCGTGCCTTTGACGACAAAGTCCGGTTTGGCATTAACTTGCGCGTGGCCAATTCCAACGAAACCCTGACTGCCACCGACTTAGGAGGTGCTACGACTACATCTTTGGCTGTCACGTTGGCTCCGACCATCCCTGTTTTTCAAAAAGACGGTGTCACTTACGCGGGTGCATCAGGAGCTGGCTATTCTGATAGAAATAACCCGCTGCACATGCAGGACATTGCTAAGTGGAACAACGCCAATCGTTTAAGCACCTTCGGAAATATTTTTGTGGAGATTCAACCCATCAAAAACCTATTTTTCAAATCAAATTTAGGGGCAGATGATGCGCGTTTCTTGAATAAAGTAATCACGCCAACCTTTTCGGAAGGAGCTTTTAACCGAACCACCAACAGCTTATTTTTCGACCAAAATCATTTTTTGAGCACCACTTGGTCAAATACCCTGCGGTATAATTGGGACCTAAACGACAAAAGTCACTTTAAGTTTTTGGTCGGAACGGAATACATCAAAACAGATTTGAACTTCCAAACCACCAAAAAAGAAGGCTTTGCCCTGCAAACCGAAGATTATTTTACGCTTAATGCAGGTACAGGCAACACCACCGTGACGGGCGGCTCAACTGGCCACCGTTTGCTCTCACAGTTTGCTCGAGTTGATTATAATTTTTCGGATAAGTATTTAGTGGCGGTCACTATCCGGCGCGACGGTTCGTCTCGTTTTGGTACCGACAATCGCTACGGTATTTTCCCAGCCGCTTCGCTGGGCTGGAGAATCGACCAAGAAGAGTTCATGAAAAACAACAGTCTGTTTTCAGAACTAAAAGTAAGAATCGGGGCGGGGCGCGTTGGAAATCAGCAAATTGGTGACTTGGCTCGTTTTGGTTTGTTTGATACCCGCTACGGCACTACACAGGCACAGCTTGTGGGTGGTTTTTGGGAGCAGTACATGAACATCGGCACTGCCTATGCTTTATCGGGCGCTAATACAGGCACCTTGCCTTCGGGTTTCGTTCAAACCCAAGCCGCCAATTCAGCCCTGAAATGGGAAACCACCGACGAAATCAACGTAGGTACAGACTTTGCCATCCTCAACAATCGCATCTTTGGTTCATTTGATTATTTTACCCGCAAAACCTCGGGCATTTTGATTACCCCTCCCGTGGCATCTGCGCTAGGCGAAGGGCAGTCAAAAGCCGTAAACGGTGCTTCAAAATCAAACAAAGGATGGGAATTTGTGCTGGGCTATCGCGGTATGACGCAACGGGATTTGAAATACAATGTTGTGGCAAACTTCACCCACTTCCGGGATAGAATCACCGAACTGCCCGAAAATGTCCGCCCCGCCTATGCAGGAAACCTCGTCAATACCATCATCGGTCATTCTCAATTTGACATTTTCGGTTACAAAACCAACGGACTTTTCCAATCGCAAGAAGAAGTAGATGCAGCTCCCGTGCAGGTAGGTGCCGGACCAGGCCGAATCCGCTACGTAGATATCAACAACGACAACAGAATCGACGATTTGGACAGAACTTGGATTGGTACAACCCTGCCTGCGTTGGAGTATGGCTTGCGGGTAGATTTGACCTACAAAAAGTTTGACCTTTCTCTCTTTGGTTCAGGCGTGGCTGGCCGCAAAGGTTTCGATGTTTATACGCTGTTCAATAATTTAATGAAAGGACGTGAGAACGTCGGCCCTGGCGTATTTGATGCTTGGACACCCCAAAATACCAACACCAATGTTCCAGCCTTAACCCTGAAAGATAACAACGGCGAAGGACGCACCTCTGACTATTTCATCGTCAACACCTCCTACTTCAAAATGCGTAACATTCAATTGGGTTACAACATTAACGCCAAAGGGGTCTTTACTCGACTGCGCGTATACGCAATGGCCGAAAACCTGTTTTGGTTTAAAAGTAAGAAATACCTAAGTCCTGACCCTGAGCGCATTGACCTTGGGCCTGTGCCTATTCCCAAAACGTTCACTTTCGGTATCAACGCGTCATTTTAATGAATCCTAATTAGAGCAAACATGAAAAAGAAACTATTCTCCACTATATTTATTTCGGGAGTACTGGCGTTCAGCTCCTGCCAAAATGCCCTCGATTACACTCCTACGGGCGTATTGTCGTCTTCTGACCTCACCTCGCCCACGGCCATTGACGGTTTGGTCACCTCTGCCTACGCCGCCATCGGCAACGGCGATATGATTGGACCTATTTATAGCAATTGGGTGTACGGTAGCGTGCGTTCTGACGATACCTACAAAGGCGGTGGCGGTACGGGCGACGTGGGCGAAATCGACGCCCTTGAGCACTACAATTTGGTTACGCCCACCATGGGCGCTTTCGTGACTCGTACATGGCAAAACCTGTTTAAATCCATTTCAAGATGCAACGTGGCCTTGCGGGCCGTTAATACCCTAACGGAAACCAATTTTCCCAACAAAAAAATACGTTTGGCGGAGTTACGTTTTTTGAGAGCGCACAGCTATTTTACCCTGAAGCTGTTGTACAAAAACATCCCAATTTTTGACGAAACGGCTACCGAAGCGGATATTTTAAAGGTATCCAACGACCTGACCAATGAAGAATCATGGAACAAGATTGCGGCTGATTTCCAATTTGCCATTGACAATCTGCCCACATCACAGGCAGAATTGGGAAGAGCCAATAAACTATCAGCGCAGGCGTATTTGGCCAAATTGAGGCTGTATCAAGCCTACGAGCAGGATAATAACCACAAAGTGACCAATATCAACAAAGGCCGCTTACAGGAAGTAGTAACGCTGACACAGGCCGTGATTTCTTCGGGTAAATACAGTTTGAGCAAAGACATTGCCGACAACTTCCTGCCCGAAACCGAAAACGGTCCTGAGTCTATTTTCGCCATTCAGTTCACCGTCAACGACGGCACCACTGCGGGCCGTATGAGCTACGAAGATGGTTTAAATTACCCGCACGGTGCTCCTCAATACGGCTGTTGTGGATTTCACGCTGGAAGCCAGAACCTAGTCAATGCCCACACCACCGACGCCAACGGCTGGCCCAATTTTGATACATTTAACAACAAGCCCGCCGATTTGACCACTCAAACCGTTGACCCACGCCTCGACCATACCGTAGGTATTGACGGGCACGTGTACAAATACGACAACACTAAGTTGTTCAGTAACAGCTGGGTACGCGACCCAGGCGTATACGGAAACTTTCATACCATGCGTTTTCAGCAATTGGCCACGAGTGGGTCGTATTTCAAACTTGGCCCTTTTATGGGAACCGCCAAAAACTACGACATCCTTCGCTACGATGATGTGCTGTTGATGCAGGCCGAGGCCTATATCCAGTTGGGCCAGCCCGCCAATGCCTTGCCGCTAATCAACCAAATCCGAGAAAGAGCCGCCGCCAGTACGGGCCGCCTCAAAAAACTCGACGGAACCTTTGCTTCAAAGTACAACGTAAAACCCTATTCGGCCACGGGCTGGACGCAAGAATTTGCCTTCAAAGCCTTGCAATGGGAGCGTCGTTTGGAGTTTGCAACCGAAGGCTCGCGCTTCTTTGACTTGGTTCGTTGGGGCATTGCCGAACCCACGCTCAATGCTTATATCGCCAAAGAAAAAGTAAGCCGAACGTATTTGGCAACGGCGAAATTTACCGCTGGACGCGACGAATATTTACCCATTCCACAGGCTGAAATTACGTTTACCAACGGACTTTACAAGCAAAATCCAGGCTACTAAAAGACCAATACTGATAGATTAGAAACACATGAAAGAAATGGTAGTGGTTAAATATTACTGCTACCATTCTTATTGTAAACAGGTACATTTGGAAACTTTTTAATGACATATACGAATGAAAAAAATAGCTCATTATTTGTTATTTTTCCTTTTCTCGGTAATTTGTTTTGCACAAAACAAGCCCCAAGATTATCGTCCGCAGTACCACTATACCGCGCCCAAAAACTGGGTCAATGACCCCAATGGAATGGTATATCTTGATGGAGAATACCATTTGTTTTACCAATACAATCCTTTCGGGAATGTATGGGGGCACATGAGCTGGGGGCACGCCGTGAGCAAAGACCTCCAACATTGGGAAACGCTCCCCGTGGCCCTGCCCGAATTTGACAACGCCGACGGAACCCAAACCATGATTTTTTCGGGTTGTGCCGTCATCGACAGCATGAATACCTCTGGCTTCTTTGAGAAAGGCTTTACCAAAGGAATGGTAGCGATTTTTACGTCGCACATTGAAGGAAAAGCCCAACACCAGAGTATCGCGTACAGCACCGATAAAGGCAGAACTTGGAAGCGTTACGACAAAAACCCCGTGTTGGACTTAGGCATGAAAGACTTCCGCGACCCCAACGTGATTTGGTATCCCGAAAAACAGGTATGGATCATGACCGTCGTGAAGCCACTCGAATACATGGCTCAATTTTATGAATCCAAAGACCTGAAAAAGTGGACGTTATTGAGTGAATTTGGCAAGCAGGGCGACATGACCAAAATCTGGGAATGTCCCTCACTGACCA